>PNJM01000121.1 GCA_013821865.1 Rhodocyclaceae bacterium | reverse complement strand
AAGTTGAAGCGGCCGAGGTAGGCGCGCGAGGGCGTCTCGTAGCGGCCGACGGTGAGGATGTCGGCGCCGCCGGAGATGGCTTCCCACACCGACTTGTCGTTCGGCAGCGCATCGCGCGACTGCTCCACCGAGACCAGTTTGACGCTCGGCCCGATGACGATCTCGCCCGACTCGGGCGGCTCCTTGCCTGAGATCATGCGGAACAGCGTGGACTTGCCGGCGCCGTTGGGGCCGATGATGCCGACGATGGCGCCGGGCGGAATCTGGAAGCTGAGGTTGTCGATGAGCAGGCGGTCGCCGTAACCCTTGCTGACCCCCTTGAATTCGATCACCTGGTTGCCCAGGCGCTCGGCGACGGGAATGAAGATTTCCTGTGTCTCGTTGCGCTTCTGGTAGTCCTGACTGGAAAGCTCGTCGAAGCGCGCCAGGCGCGCCTTGCTCTTGGCCTGGCGGCCCTTGGGGTTCTGCCGCACCCATTCGAGTTCCTTCTGGACGGCTTTCTGGCGGGCGGATTCGGACGCCTCTTCCTGCTTGAGGCGCGTTTCCTTCTGCTCCAGCCAGGAGGAGTAATTCCCCCTCCAGGGAATACCGTGGCCGCGGTCTAGCTCCAGTATCCACTCGGCGGCATTGTCGAGGAAATAGCGGTCGTGCGTCACCGCCACCACGGTGCCGGGAAAGCGCGTGAGGAACTGCTCCAGCCAGTCAACCGACTCGGCATCGAGGTGGTTGGTCGGCTCGTCGAGCAGCAGCATGTCGGGCTTCGACAGCAGCAGGCGGCACAGGGCGACGCGGCGCTTCTCGCCGCCGGAAAGGTTGGCGACCTTCGCCTCCCATGGTGGCAGGCGCAGGGCATCGGCGGCCACCTCCATCTGCTGCTCGGCGGCATGGCCGTCGGAGGCAGCGATGATGGCTTCGAGCCGGGCCTGTTCCTCGGCCAGCTTGTCGAAATCGGCGTCCGGCTCGGCATAGGCGGCGTACACCGCCTCCAGCTTTTTCTGCGCATCGAATATTTCGCCCAGCCCTTCCTCCACCGTCTCGCGCACGGTCTTTTCAGGATCGAGTTGCGGCTCCTGCGGCAGGTAGCCGATGTTGAGGTTGGGCATCGGGATGGCTTCGCCCTCGATGTCCTTGTCCACCCCGGCCATGATCCTGAGCACGGTGGACTTGCCCGAGCCGTTCAGGCCCAGCACGCCGATCTTGGCGCCGGGAAAGAAACTGAGGGAAATATCCTTGAGAATCTGGCGCTTGGGCGGAACGATCTTGCCCACGCGGTTCATGGTGAAAACGTATTGGGCCATGCTCGATTAACCTGCAGTGAAAAGGGAGGATTTTAGCGGAGAGCCGGCATTCAGGCTTTTTCAAGCGTCAGCAGCAGCTGCCCCTCTTCCGCGGGATCGTTCTCGGCGACGAACACCTCGACCACGCGACCGGCGCGCCGATCTCGACCAGCGCATTCCTCCGCACAGTGTGCCACGGGCAAGAATGCACGCCTACTGTTGCGGTGCGATAACAGAAAACTCAAACATGCTCCGTGATTGGCGCAACAAGAGAATTTATTGCAGCCTCCAGAAATATCCATTAGATTGTAATGGAATAAAAATCCACTTCCCGACGTCGCCGCGCGGAATCGAAGCAGGAACAGCAACCGCAACACCACACTCACCATCAAGGAGGAAGCCGATGAAGTACCGGAAGATCGCGCTCGCCGTCTCGCTGCTTGGCCTCGCCGGCGCAGCGTCCGCGGACAACCACGCCCTTAGTCGCAACATGGCCTCGGCCTGCGCCAGCTGTCACGGCACCAACGGCCACAGTATCGGCGGCCTGTATCCCCTCGCCGGCATGCCCAAGGACGAGATGATCCGCAAGGTCAAGGATTTCCGCTCGGGCGCCACGCCCGCGACCGTCATGCATCAGCTGTCCAAGGGCTACACCGACCAGCAGATCGAGATGATCGCGAACTTCTACGCCGCGCAGAAATAGGGGGAAATATGACGCTTAACAGACGCGATTTCATCAAGGCGGCCGGCGCAGCAGCGGCGGCGGGCGCCCTTTACGGCTGTGCCGGCGGCGCACGCGCCTCCGGCAACGTGGTGGTCATCGGCGGCGGCTTCGGCGGCGCCACGGCCGCCAAGTACATCCGCATGTGGAGCGACGGCGGCATCGACGTGACCCTCGTCGAGCGCAACCCGTCCTTCGTTTCCTGCCCGATTTCGAACCTGGTGCTCGCCGGCGAAAAAACCATTGCCGACGTCACCACCGGCTACGACGGCCTGAAGACGCATGGCGTGCGCGTCGTGCAAGGCGACGCCGTGGCGGTCGACCCGGTCAAGCGCACGGTCAGGCTCGCCAGCGGCCAGGAACTCAGCTACGACCGCCTGGTGGTTTCCCCCGGCATCGACTTCATGTGGGAGAGCGTGCCCGGCCTCACGCCGGTGCTTTCCGACAGCAGGATCCTCCATTCCTGGAAAGCCGGCCCGCAGACCGTCGCCCTGAGGAAGCAGTTGGAAGACATGAAGGACGGCGGCGTCTACGCCATCGCCATCCCGAAGGCGCCCTACCGCTGCCCGCCGGGCCCGTACGAACGCGCCTGCATGGTGGCCGGCTACTTCAAGGCGAAGAAGCCGAAATCGAAGGTGCTGATCCTCGACGCCAACGAGGACGTGGTGTCGAAGAAGGGCCTTTTCATGAAGGCCTGGAAGGACCTGTACAACGGCATGGTCGAGTACCGCCCAAACCACGTCATCACCGGCCTCGATGCCAACGCGATGACGCTGAAGTTCGAGTTCTCCGACGCCGTCAAGGCCGACGTGCTGAACATCATCCCCGGCCAGATGGCGGGAGGCATCGCCAAGGCGGCCGGCCTCATCACCGCCAACAACCGCTGGTGCGGCGTCGACTGGAGAACCATGGAGTCGGTTGCGCACAAGAACGTCCACGTGCTCGGCGATTCCACGCTTTCCGCACCGGCAATGCCGAAGTCGGGCCACATGACGACCCAGCACGCCAAGATCGCGGCAGGCGCCATCGTCGCCCTGATGTCCGGCGAGCAGGCGCCCGATCCGATGGTGATCGCCAACACCTGCTACAGCTTCGTCGCTGCCAACAGCGTAGTCCACGTCGCGTCAGTGCATGCCTACGACGCCAAGGACAAGACGTTCAAGACGATACCGGGTTCCGGCGGCCTGTCGGCGGCGGCCAACGAACTGGAAGCCACGTACGCCATGGCCTGGGCCAGAAACATCTGGGCCGACGCGCTGGGCTGAACCCTGCACGGACGCAATAACAAGAAACACCACGGCGGTCGGGCCCGGCGCCCCGCCGCCGTTTTTCTTGGGGAGGACACAATGAAAAAATCCAGACTGTTTTGGGCGCTCTGCGCGCTGCTTCTTTCGCTGGCGGCACGGCCGGCCCTGTCTGACGGGAAGGCCTATATCCTCGGCGTGATCAGCTACGGCAACAGCGCGCAGATGATCGCCTCGGAATACAGCGGCCTGACGGCCTATCTCGGCAAGGTGCTCAAGCGCCCGGTACGCGTGGAAGGAGCGCGCGATTTCACCACTTTCGGCGAGCGCGCCAAGGCCAGGCGCTATCACCTCATGTTCGTCGCGCCGAGCGTCGTGATCGAAGCCAACCGCAGCGCCGGCTACCTGCCGGTGGCGAAGGTGCCCGGCCTCCTGGCAGTCTCGTTCATGGCCCTGGCCAAGACCAACATTGCATTTCCGGAAGACATGAAGGGAAAGCGTATCGGCTTCACCGGCAAGGACGCGATGATCACCAAGCTTGCCTTCGTCGAACTGCAGAAGATGGGCATCAAGGATCCGGAGAAGCATTTCGCCAGCACCGCCTATTACAACGATGCCGACGGCGTGCTGGCCGGCATGCAGATGGGGCTGATCGACATCGGCGTGGCGAACGCCGGCCTGTTCAATGCATGGACGGAAAAAGGCGAGAACATCAACTCGATCCACACCGGCAAGGGCGTGCCGCACCTCACCTTCGGCGTGCGCGGAGACCTGCCCGAGAGCGAACGCAGGGCGGTGGCCGAAGCCCTGCTCAAGGCCAGCCAGGACAAGGATGCGCAGGACTTCCTCAAGTTCAACAACCTGCCCGGCTTCGAAGCAGCCAGGCTGTCGGACTACGACGAACTGGTCAAGACACTCAACATCAAGTGAGCATTGCTTGCTCACACAAAAAAACGGCGGCGGGAGCGCTCCCGCCGCCGTTTTGTCCGGGTACGTTACTTACTTCATGCCGCTGATGTAGACCGACACGGCATGGGCCTCCAGATCCGTGAGCTTGGAAGCGATGGCGTGCATGACGGCGTTGTCGTTGGTACGCTCGCGCTTGTTGAATTCCTTGAGCTGCCCTTCAAGATAGGCGGCGTGCTGGCCGGCGAGCCGCGGCAGCTGGATGGTGCCGTCACCCTTCGGGCCGTGGCAGCTGGAACAGGCGGCCACCCCGGAGAACAAATTCCCCTTGTGGTAGATGTAGCGGCCGACCGCCGCAAGGTCCTCCTCGCGCACCGTATAGGCAAGCGGCTTCTTCTGGCCGAAGAAGACACCCAGGGCGCGCATTTCATCCTCGGTGAGTTCCTTGGCTTGATCATTCATCGTGCCCTTGCGCCGGCCGCTCTGGAAGTCGGCCAGCTGCTTGGCGATGTACTCGGGATGCTGGCCGGCCAGGCGCGGGAAAATCGGGCTCGCGCTCTCCCCCTCGGTGCCGTGGCAGAGGAAGCAGCGACCGGAGACGATCTGCTCGGCGCGCTTGAGATCGACGCTGCCCTTGGAATCGACCGCAGCAGGAGCAGAAACTGGCGCAGCCGCCTTGCCTTTCGGCTCGGCCGCATTTGCAGCGGATGCCGCCAGCAGGAGCATGGCGGCAAACGAGGTCAGAATGGCTTTCATCGGTGGTCTCCGTAAAAGTTTAATCTTCAAAATGCTAGCAGAGCCGCCGCGCGGGGTGAATAGAAATGCGTTCGCCGGGCATAAGCGGCCTGGTCAGTGCTTGCCCGTGCTGCCGAACCCCCCCGCGCCGCGGCTCGATTCGTCGAATTCATCCACGATGTTGAAAGCCATCCGCAGCACCGGCACGACCACCATCTGGGCCAGGCGGTCCATCGGATTAATGGTGAAGGTTTCGCGCCCGCGGTTCCAGGTGGAGACGAAGATCTCGCCCTGGTAATCGGAATCGATCAGGCCGACCAGGTTCCCCAGCACGATGCCGTGCTTGTGGCCGAGGCCGGAGCGCGGCAGGATCATCGCCGCCAGCCCCGGGTCGGCCAGATGGATGGCCATACCGGTGGGGATGAGTTGCGTGTCGCCCGGGTGCAGCTTCAGCGGCGCCTCCACGCAGGCGCGCAGGTCGAGGCCGGCGGCGCCGGCGGTAGCGTAATGGGGCGGGTTTTCCTTCAGGCGGGGATCGATGATTTTCACGTCGATGCGATGCATTCTATTTCCCTCTCGCGCCGGTCATTTGCGCGATATGGCCGATGATGGCGCGCGCCACTTCCAGTTTCGGCGCCGGCGCGAGTTGATGGCGTCCCCGGTCATCGAGCAGGGCCACGGTATTGCTGTCACCGCCGAGGCCGTCCTGCACCAGGTTGCCAATGACGAGCGGCAGCTTCTTTTTCTGGCGCTTGCCTTCGGCGTATTTCTCCAGATCCCGGTTCTCGGCGGCAAAACCGACGCAGAACGGCGGCTGCGGCCGCGCCGCCACCTCGGCCAGGATGTCCGGGTTGGGCTCGATGGTGATTTCCATCGGCTTGTCTTCCTTCTTGATCTTGTCAGCCACCGGACGCGCCGGGCGGTAATCGGCCACCGCCGCCACGCCGATGAAAATATCGCAGTCGGCAACCTGCCGCATCACCGCGGCATGCATCTCCAGCGCGCTGACAACGTCGATGCGGGAAACGCCGCGCGGCGTCGGCTGCGCCACCGGCCCGGCGACGAGCGTCACCGAGGCGCCCGCCTCGGCGGCGGCACGCGCCAACGCAAAGCCCATCTTGCCGGAGGAGAGGTTGGTCAGCCCGCGCACCGGGTCGAGCGCCTCGAAGGTCGGGCCGGCGGTGATGAGCACACGGCGGCCGGCGAGCCGCTTGGGCTGAAAGAAGGCGACGACCTCCTCGAACAGCCCGGCCGCTTCCAGCATGCGCCCCATGCCCGTCTCGCCGCAGGCCTGTTCGCCGCTGTCGGGGCCGAGAACGATCACGCCGTCTTCCACGAGCCGCTTCACGTTGCGCTGCGTCGCCGGGTTCTCCCACATCTGGCGATTCATGGCCGGCGCCACGATCAGCGGACAGTCGCGGGCAAGGCACAGCGTCGAGAGCAGGTCGTCGGCCAGGCCATGCGCGAGCTTGGCGAGAAAGTCCGCCGAGGCCGGCGCGACCATGATGGCATCGGCGCCGCGCGTAAGATCGATGTGCGCCATGTTGTCCGGCATGCGCGCATCCCACAGGTCGGTCCACGCCGGATTGCCGGTGAGCGCCTGGAAAGTTGCCGGCGTCACGAAGCGGGCGCCGGATTCCGTGAGCACGGCGACAACCTTGGCGCCATCCTTGACGAACAGGCGCGCCAGCTCCGCCGCCTTGTAGGCCGCGATGCCGCCGGTCACGCCCAGCACCAGATTTTTTCCGTTCAGCTCAGCCATGACGGTAAGATAGAATCCACTGTGGAATTCAGTGATTCTAACGGATTGGATAGGCGATGGCGATCAACCACTGGCCGGCACAGGAACGGCCGCGCGAGAGGCTTCTCGCGCACGGTGCGGGGAAACTTTCCGACGCGGAGTTGCTGGCCATCTTCCTGCGCGTCGGCGTGAGGGGCAAGAGCGCCGTCGACCTGGCGCGCGACCTGCTCAAGCATTTCGGCAGCCTGAACAGCCTGTTCGCCGCCCAGGCAACCGAGTTCGCTTCGATCCACGGCATGGGCGACGCGAAATACGCGCAGCTCCAGGCGGTGCTGGAGTTGGCCCGCCGCGCCCTGCGCGAAGAGATGGCGCAAGGCGACGCCCTCTCCTCGCCGCGCGTCGTGCGCGACTACCTGCGGCTCGCCATCGGCAGCCTGCCCTATGAAGTCTTCATGGTGCTGCTGCTCGATGCGCAGAACCGCATTCTCGTCGCCGAAGAGCTGTTTCGCGGCACGCTCACCCAGACCAGCGTCTATCCGCGCGAGGTGGTCAAGCTGGCCCTGAGGCACAATGCCGCCGGCGCCATCCTCGCGCACAACCATCCCTCCGGCGTGGCCGAACCCAGCCGGGCCGACGAAGCCCTGACCCAGTCGCTGAAGCAGGCCCTGGCCCTGGTCGACGTGAAGGTGCTGGACCATTTCATCGTCGCCGGGGCAGCCGCCCCGCTCTCTTTCGCCGAAAAAGGCCTGCTTTGACATCGGCTTGATTTTCCGGCCCAAAGTCCAGTATAATACGCGGCTTTGCTATTCCTGAATCTGGAGCACCGACATGGCCCGCGTCTGCCAAGTGACCGGTAAGGCCCCGATGGTGGGGAACCACGTGTCCCACGCCAACAACAAGACCAAGCGCCGCTTTCTGCCCAACCTGCAGAACCGCCGCTTCTGGGTCGAGTCCGAAAACCGCTGGGTGAGCCTGCGCGTTTCCAACGCCGGGCTGCGCACCATCGACAAGAAAGGCATCGACGTGGTGCTCGCCGAGTTGCGCGCCCGCGGCGAGATCTGAAGGAGTTAAACCATGCCCCGCGAGAAGATCAAACTGGAAAGCACGGCCGGCACCGGTCATTTCTACACGACCACCAAGAACAAGCGCACCCAGCCGGAAAAGATGGAGATCAAGAAGTTCGATCCCAAGGCGCGCAAGCACGTCATGTACAAGGAAACCAAGCTCAAGTAAGAG
>PNJM01000120.1 GCA_013821865.1 Rhodocyclaceae bacterium | reverse complement strand
TTGCCGACCAGCACGATGGGTTTGGCCTTGGGTTTGCCGCCGTGGTATTGCAGGACGATGAAGCGCGGCGGCTGGTGCGAGCCGCGGGCGACGGAGAGCAGCGAGCCCATGCCCAGCTTCTCCATGCGGCCGCGATCCAGCACTTCGCATTTCAGCTTGAACTCTTTCGCCAGCTTCTGCGCCTGTCCGGCCAGATAGGTCGGCGTGCAGATGTTGCCGGGGAGATTGCCCAGTTCGCGCGTGAGGTTCATGCCCTGCGCGATGGCTTCACCCTGGGCCAGCGCATCCTGGGCGGTCTTGGCTTCCTTGCCGGCGGGAGCGGAGAAGGAAAGTTGCGCAAGAGCCGGGGTGGAGTTCTCCTTCTTCGACTTGAGCCGGTCGAAGCGATAGAACGCATCTCCGGCAAGCAGGACGGCCTGTCGCACGCGCCAGCCGATGTCGCGCTTGTCCGCGCCCCGAAGGGAGTCGCCTTGGGGAACGGCAAGCTCGCTCAGCGCGAGCAGCGCATCGGCGGCGCCGGTATCCTTCAGGACGCGTAATGCGGCGGCAACGGCATCGCGGTAGGCCTTCTCGCCGAACTCATCCTGCTTGCCCAGGCCGACCAGCAGCACGCGCTCGGCGGCAATGCCGGGCACGCCATGCAGCAGCAAAGTGGCGCCGCTCTTGCCCTCCAGGTCGCCGCGGCGCAGGATGCCGGCGAGATAGCCCTTGGCCGCCTTGTCCAGCGCCTGGGCTGCGGGGGACAGCTTGCGCGACTCGAAGACGCCGGCGACGACGCAGCCGGTCCCGGCTTTCTCCGGGCTGCCGCTTTTTATGCTAAATTCCACGCGCTGCTCCTTGTTGTTTCCACCGAGATTTCAAGCTTCGATTATCCCTTCTCCCTCCTGCAAAAGTCAAAATGGCGCGCGGACCGATATTTGAGCGTGCGGTCATGCGCGAATTCGCCAGCACCGCCGGCGCGGTGTTCGTGGCGCTGTTTGCCATCCTGTTAACTACGCAACTCATTCGTTTGCTCGGCCAGGCGGCGGGGGGGAAGCTGGCTTCGGAAGCGGTGATTGCCCTGCTCGGCTTCAACGCCCTCAACTATCTGCCCGTCCTGATTTCGCTCACGCTGTTCATCTCGGTGCTGATGACGTTGTCGCGCAGCTACCGCGACTCGGAAATGGTGGTCTGGTTCGCTTCCGGCCTGCCGCTTACGGCCTGGTTGCGGCCGGTGATGAAGTTTGCCGCACCGCTGGTGATCGTCATCACGGTGCTGTCGCTCTTCCTTTCGCCCTGGGCACTGTCGAAGAGCGCCGAGTATCGCCAGCGCATGGACAGCCGCGACGACGTGGCGCGTGTCTCGCCCGGCTCGTTCAGGGAGTCGGCCAGCGCCGAGCGGGTGTTTTTCGCCGAGGCCGTGTCGGGCGAGGAGGATCGCGTCAAGAACATTTTCATCAGTTCGACGCAGCACGGCAGGCTCGGCATCATGATGTCCGGCAACGGCTACACGGAAGCCATGCCCAACGGCGACCGCTTCGTCGTGCTGCTTAACGGCCGGCGCTACGAGGGGACGCCGGGCACGTCCGAATACCGCGTCATGGAGTTCGAGCGCTACGCCGTGCGCATCGAAACCAGGGAGGGACGCGGCATTGAGACGACGCCCAAGAACACATCCTTGTGGGATCTGGCCCTGAATCCGACCACCCCCAACCTGGGCGAGATACTCTGGCGCATCGGCATCCCGCTGGCGGCATTCAATCTGGCACTGCTGGCGATACCGCTTTCCTTCGTGAATCCGCGCGCCGGCCGCACCAACAACCTGGTCCTTGCGCTGCTCACCTACATGATCTACAGCAACCTGATCTCGGTCAGCCAGGCCTGGGTGGCGCAGGGCAGGCTGCGCTTCGAGGTGGGCTGGTGGCTGGTGCATGTTGCGATGTTTGCGCTGCTGATACTGCTTTTCTTCAAGCGCCTCGCCGTGTTTTCCTGGGTGAGATTGCGGAAATGAAGGTTTACCGGCGTTATTTCGCCAAGGAGATCTACGCCGCCGTGACGCTGGTACTGGTGGCATTCCTGCTCCTCTTTGCCTTCTTCGACCTGATTCATGAGCTGGAAAGCCTGGGCCGGGGCGACTACCAGCTCCAGCATGCGCTGCTCTACGTGCTGCTTACCCTGCCGGGCCGCGTCTACGAACTGGCTCCCATCGCCGTGCTGATCGGCACGCTCTACGCGCTCACCCTGCTTGCGCGCCACTCCGAGATTACGGTGCTGCGCGCATCCGGATTGTCCACCGCGGCGATCCTCGGTGGACTGGCCAGGCTGGGCTTCGCCTTCGTCGCGCTCACATTCGTTTTCGGCGAGTTCGTGGCGCCGCCGGCGGAACGCATGGCCCAGCAATTGCGGCTGAAGGCGCTCTCTTCAATGGTGGCCCAGGAGTTCCGTTCGGGTTTGTGGATCAAGGACGAGACGAGTTTCGTCAACGTGCAGACGGTGTTGCCCGACACCCGGCTCAAGGGCGTGCGTATCTACGAGTTCGACAAGAACCATGTCCTGCGTTCGATCTCGGAGGCGGCCGATGGCGAGTATCTGCCGCCGGACGAGTGGCGGCTCACCGATGTCGTGCAGACGGTGTTCGAAAAGGACCAGATCAAGGTGAACCGGCTGCCGGAGGCGCTATGGCGCTCGGCGCTGAACCCCGACATCCTGGGCGTGCTGCTGGTAGTGCCGGAGCGCATGTCGGTGTCCAGCCTCTATCTCTACATCCGCCATCTCAGGGAAAACGAGGTGAAGACGCAGCGCTATGAGATCGCCCTGTGGAAGAAGCTGATCTATCCGCTGGCGGCGCTGGTCATGATGGCGCTGGCACTGCCCTTTGCCTATCTGCAGGACAGGATGGGCGCGGTGAGCGTGAAAGTCTTCGCCGGCATCATGCTCGGCATCACCTTCCACATGCTGAACGGCCTGTTCTCGAACCTCGGCATCATCCACAGCTGGCCGCCGTTCTTCTCCGCCATCACGCCCAGCGCAATCTTCCTGCTGGCCGCCTCAGGGATGCTGTGGTGGGTGGAGCGGCGCTGACGCGCCGCCGTTTACTCACCTGAGCTTTAAACTCGTACGATCCGCGTTCCTGCGAGCCTGTCATGCAGGAATTGGCGGTCGCGGTCGAACAACGCCCAGAGGATACCCATTCCAAAGAGCAGCACGCTGGGCCAGGACAGCGCGTAGCGCAGGAATGCCTGCCTGAGTGAAACCCGCGCTGCGTTGTCGGCCCCCACGACCTTGATTTTCCATGTCTGCATGGCCAGCGTCTGCCCGGACTTGCGCCAGAACCAGACGAAATACGCCAGCAGCACGAGGAAAATGTGGAGCCACAGCACCCATTCCGGTGCGGCCAGATTCCAGGCCACGCCAAGAACCAGGTGGGGCACCATGAAGGTCACGCTCAGGACGCCGAGAAGGAGCAGGGATTCGTAGAGCATGCCGGCAAGCCGGCGGCGGATGCTGGGGGTCTTTGGCGGTGTTGAGGCGTCGTATGGCGCCGCGGCAGCGGTCTTGGACTGCGACGGCACGTCTTATTGCCGCGCCGGAGCGGGCTGCGCCTCGCCTGCCGCTGCCGGTACGGCAGCCGGAGCCGCCGGGTCCGGGATTGGAGCAGCAGGGGCTCCGGCTTGTGCCGGCGCGGGCGCTGCGCCAGTTTGAGCCGGCCTGGCTGCCGGTGTGACGGGGGCAGGCTTGGTGGTGGCCGGCTTCGGCGTCGGTTTCCGGGCCGCTTTCTCGGCCAGGCGCCTCTTTTCGTCCTCGGGCAATTCCTTGTATTGCTGCCACCTCTGCTTGACGGTCTCGCGATGCTCCGGTGGCGCTTTTTGCAAGGTCTTGTACTGCTCGCGCGCCTTGTTGCGCTGTTCGGGCGTGAGTGCGGCCCAATCCTTCATGCGCCGCTGAATGCGCGCCTGTTCCTCGGGCTTCATGCCCGGGTAGCGCTGGGCGATGCCCAGCCACTTCTTGCGCCGGTAGCCCTCCATTCTGTCCCAATCCTGGGCCAGGGGGGCAAGGATCTGCTTTTGCTCGAGAGAGAGTTCAGCCCAGTCCGGCTGCCGGAGTTCGGGAACGGCAGCCTGGACGGGAGAAAAGAGGGTAAGGAAAACGACTATTGCTGCGACGAGGGCTGATCGAGCCATGCGTGAAAGCCCTTGTCGAGGTAGGCATTGATCGGCAGGTCGTCGGCCAGCAACGCACTGTCGATTTCCTCGTATTCCGCTGCCTGCTGGTAATCGTTCCAGTAGGAAACGCCTGCCACCCCGAGCATCAGGCCGAGCAGTGCGATCACGGTGCGCGCATGTGGCAGCATCACATCGGCAGCGATATTGCCGATGCCGGCCAGGCTCAGTTGGGAGGTAGCGACTTTTTGATGCTCAAGTGCATTCTGCCGGGCCTTGAACAGCCTGTCGGCAGTTGCCCGGTCGATCCCATCCGCGCCCAGATTGAGATGGTGCCTGATCCTGTGGGCAAATTCCTGTTCTTTCATAGTTCGATACCCTTCGCCTTTAATGCCACAGCCAGTGTGTGGGTGGCCCTCGAGCAATGCGTTTTGACGCTGCCTTCGGAACAGCCCATGGCTGCCGCGGTTTCGGCAATATCCATGTCTTCCCAGTAACGCATGAGGAAAGCCTCGCGTTGACGCGGGGGCAGTTTTTTTATCTCTTCTTCAATAATAGCAAGCAGTTGCGATTGTTCGAGTTGTGCATGTGGAATACTCGCAAGTTTTGACTGGTTTTCCACCTCCAAAGTTTCCAGGGGGTCGGCATCCTCGTCATTCGCCGAGGTTAATGCCGAAAGCGGTGTCATCCAAAGGGAGCGCACCTTCTGCCGGCGGTAAAAGTCGCGGATCGTGTTCTGAAGGATGCGCTGGAACAGCATCGGCAACTCCTCGGCCGGCTTGTCGCCGTATTTTTCTGCGAGCTTGAGCATCGCGTCCTGCACGATGTCGAGCGCGATGTCTTCGTTGCGCACGGCGAACAGCGCCTGCTTGTAGGCGCGGCGCTCCACGCTGGCGAGGAAATCCGAAAATTCAGTGCGGGCAGCCAGGGTACATTGCCCCCGAGAGGCGCGCGGATGCTCGCGCTGCGCGAAATGCCTTGACCAAAGAAGGGCGAGTCATTAAGGTAATGGGTTTTTCAGCCGCCTATTGAAGTGTCGAGTGCAGCCATGGTTTTAACCGGTGCGGAAATTGTAATCAGGTGCTTGCAGGAAGAAAAGGTCGAACATGTGTTCGGCTATCCCGGCGGCTCGGTCCTGTTCATTTACGATGAACTGTTCAAGCAGGACAAGGTCAAGCATATCCTGGTGCGTCACGAGCAGGCTGCGGTGCATGCGGCTGACGCCTATTCCCGCTCGTCGCAGAATGTCGGCGTCTGCATGGTCACTTCGGGCCCTGGAGTCACCAATGCCGTGACGGGCATCGCCACAGCCTATATGGATTCCATCCCGCTGGTGGTCATTACCGGCCAGGTCCCAACGGCCTACATCGGCCAGGACGCCTTCCAGGAATGCGACACAGTGGGCATCACGCGGCCCTGCGTCAAGCACAATTTCCTGGTCAAGGATGTCAAGGATCTGGCGCCGACGATCAAGAAAGCCTTCTATCTCGCAAGAACCGGCCGGCCCGGCCCGGTGCTGGTGGACATACCGAAGGACATCACAACCCACAAGTGCGAGTTCCATTACCCCAAGACCGTCTCGATGCGCTCCTATAACCCCGTGGTCAAGGGGCATACCGGGCAGATCAAGAAGGCCGTGCATCTGCTGCTGGAGGCCAAGCGGCCGATGATCTACGCCGGCGGCGGCGTGATTCTTTCCGATGCCGCCGAAAAGCTGACCAAGCTGACCAGGGCGCTCGGCTTTCCGATCACGAATACGCTGATGGGCCTGGGCGGCTATCCAGCCACCGACCGCCAGTTCGTCGGCATGCTGGGCATGCACGGCACCTATGAAGCGAACATGGCGATGCAGCACTGCGATGTGCTGCTGGCCATCGGTGCCCGCTTCGACGACCGCGTCATCGGCAATCCGGCGCACTTTGGCGAGGTATCGAGAAAGATCATTCACGTTGACATCGATCCGTCCTCCATTTCGAAGCGGGTCAAGGTGGATGTGCCGATCGTCGGCAGCGTGCCGGACGTGCTCGATGAACTGATGAATCAGCTCGAAGCCGCCAGTGCCAAGCCCGACGCCAAGGCGCTCGCGGCATGGTGGAAGCAGGTCGAGGAATGGCGCGACAGGAATTGCCTCAAGTACAGGCAGAATGGCGACCTGATCATGCCGCAGTACGTCGTGGAGAAGCTCTACGAGGTGACCGGCGGGGACGCCTTCGTCACCTCCGACGTCGGCCAGCACCAGATGTGGGCGGCGCAGTACTACAAGTTCGATAAGCCGCGCCGCTGGATCAATTCGGGCGGCCTCGGCACGATGGGCTTCGGCCTGCCGGCGGCGATGGGCGTGCGCTTCGCCAACCCCAGCGCAACCGTGGCGTGCGTCACGGGCGAGGCGTCGATCCAGATGTGCATTCAGGAACTGTCGACCTGCAAGCAGTTCCGCCTGCCGATCAAGATCGTGAACCTCAACAACCGCTATCTCGGCATGGTGCGGCAGTGGCAGGAGATGTTCCACGGCAACCGCTATTCCGAATCCTACGTCGACGCCCTGCCCGATTTCGTCAAGCTGGCCGAGGCCTACGGCCATGTCGGCATTCGCATTGAAAAGCCCGCCGACGTCGAACCGGCGCTGCGCGAGGCTTTCGTCAAGCACAAGAACGAACTCGTCTTCCTGGATTTCCTCACCGACCAGACCGCCAACGTGTTCCCGATGGTGGCTGCCGGCAAGGGGCTGTCCGAGATGATCCTGGCCGAAGACCTGTAAATCATGCGACGCATCATATCGATTCTCCTGGAAAACGAAGCCGGCGCGCTGTCCCGCGTTTCCGGCCTGTTCTCGGCGCGCGCCTACAACATCGAGTCGCTGACCGTGGCGCCGACCGAGGACCCCTCCATGTCGCGCATGACCATCGTCAGCGTCGGCTCCGACGATGTCATCGAGCAGATCACCAAGCAGCTCAACAAGCTGATCGAGGTGGTCAAGGTGGTCGATCTCTCCGAGGCGGCCCACATCGAGCGCGAGCTGATGCTTGTCAAGGTGCGCGCCACCGGCAAGGACCGCGAGGAGATGAAGCGCATGTCGGAGATTTTCCGCGGTCGCATCATCGACGTCACCGAATCGACGTTCGTCATCGAGCTGACCGGCAACTCGGCCAAGCTCGACGCATTCATTGAGGCGATCGACCGCACGCTCATTCTCGAGACGGTCCGCACCGGCGTGTGCGGCATCGGCCGCGGCGATCGGGTTCTGAAAGTCTGAAACTTGTAGGGCGGGCTCTGCAGGTCGGGCTTAACCCCGGCATCGGGAATCGCACGGCGTCGGCCTGAGGGCCGACCTGCATTATCAAATCGCAACGAAAGGACTCAACATGAAAGTCTATTACGACAAGGACGCCGACCTTTCCCTCATCAAGGGCAGGAAAGTCACCATCGTCGGCTACGGTTCGCAGGGCCATGCCCACGCGCTCAACCTGCACGACTCGGGCGTCAAGGTCACGGTCGGCCTGCGCAAGGGCGGCGCCTCCTGGGACAAGGCCAAGAAGGCCGGTCTCGCGGTGAAGGAAGTCGGCGAGGCCGTGAAGGGCGCCGATCTGGTCATGATCCTGCTGCCGGATGAGAACATCGGCCAGGTCTACAGCGAGGACATCGAGCCCAATATCAAGAAGGGAGCGGCGCTGGCCTTCGCCCACGGCTTCAACATTCACTACGGCCAGGTCCGCTCGCGCGCCGACCTCGACGTCATCATGATCGCGCCCAA
>PNJM01000119.1 GCA_013821865.1 Rhodocyclaceae bacterium | reverse complement strand
CGCCCGGCGCGGCGCCGACGTGGCCCTGCTGGCGGGGCCCGGCGGCGTGAAGGTCCTGGCGCGCTGAAACAAATCCGTCATCAGGGCATGCTACGCTTGTCGCCCGATCGCAGGAAAGGCAGATGACCATGCAGGAACACACCTCCAAGCAATTCGACGCCGAGCTCGAAACCATCCGCTCGCGCGTGCTGCAGATGGGCGGGCTGGTCGAGGAGCAGATCGTCAAGGCGATGCACGGCCTGTCCGACGGCGACCTGGCCCTGATCGACCAGGTGATCGACGACGACCACCGGGTCAACAGCCTGGAGGTGGAACTCGACGAAGCCTGCACCCAGATCATCGCCAAGCGCCAGCCGACGGCGGGCGATCTGCGCATGGTGATGACGGTCATCAAGACCATCACCGACCTGGAGCGCATCGGCGACGAGGCGGAGAAGATTGCCCGCATGGCCAAGCTGATCCATACCAGCGAAGCGGGATTCGTGCCGCGGATCGAGCTGAAGCACGTTGCCGGCATCGCCATCGAGATGCTGCGCAAGTCGCTGGATTCCTTCGCCCGTCTCGATCTTTCCGTCTCGGCCCAGGTGGTGCGCCAGGACGACCTGGTCGACGACGAGTTCCGTTCCATCATGCGCCAGCTCATCACCTTCATGATGGAGGATCCGCGCACCATCTCCGGCTGCCTGGAGATTCTTTTCGTCGCCAAGGCCATCGAGCGCATCGGCGACCACGCCAAGAACATGTCCGAGTACGTGGTCTACATGGTGAAGGGGCGCGACGTGCGGCACGTAAGCGCCGAGGAGATCGAGCGGGAAGTGGCGCGATAACTTCCCTTCCCCGCAGCCTACTGTCCGGGGGGAACGTAGCCGCCTATCTGGTCGGCCCCGTTGCCGAAGAAGTGCTTCTCCATCTGCTCGGCCAGGTATTTCCTGGCCTTGGCATCCGCCAGGTTGAGGCGGTTCTCGTTGATCAGCATGGTCTGGAACTTGATCCAGCCCTGCCAGGCTTCCTTGGAAACATTCTCGAAAATCCGCTTCCCCAGCTCGCCCGGAACCGGCGGAAGGTCCAGTCCTTCCGCCTCGCGGCCGAGCTTGATGCACTTCACCATGCGCGCCATCGCCTTGTCCTTTTCGTTTCATTGCCGCCCCCGCCGACCAGCGGGAGCGAAAGCCGGATTTTAGCCGAAATCGCTCAGTGCAGCGTCGGGTCGCGATAGACCGCCCAGCGGTTCTTGCCGCTCAGCTTGGCCTGGTACATGGCATTGTCGGCACGGGCGATGATCTCCTCGCCGTTCAGCGCGTGATTGGGGTAGAGGGCAATGCCGAGGCTGGCGGTAAGCCGGGCGGCGCGTCCGTTGAACGTGAAGCGCATGCCGGAAATCGTGGAGCCGACGCGCCGCGCCAGCCCGATCATCTCCTCCTCGCTCGTATCCGGGGCAAGGATGGCGAACTCGTCGCCGCCGACGCGGAAAAAGATCTCGTTGCGGCGAACGATGGAGCCTACTTCCGCAGCGAGGGTGGTCAGCACCGTATCGCCGGCCTGGTGGCCGAACTCGTCGTTGATCGGCTTGAAGGCATCGAGGTCGATGGCCAGCAACCCGGCATGGGCCTTGCGCCGCGAGGCATCTGCGATGATGCGGTCGAGCTCCTCATGAAAACGCCGGCGGTTGTAAAGATTGGTGAGCGGGTCGCGCTCCGCCAACTGGGTCAGTTCGGTCTCGAGCTGCTTCTGCCGCGTGATGTCCTCGTAAATCCACACCCGGCCGATGTGCTGGCCGGGCTTGGCGCCCGGCACCAGTGCCGAGACATCCGCGACGGTGCGTCCGTCGCGCATGGCTATCTCGAAGGGCTCGGTCACGCCGCTGCCCGCCAGGGCTTCCGCGACGTGGCTGCGGTAGGCGGCATCGTCGGCGCGCAGCGCGGCGGTGCGGTCGAGCAGAACGGTGTCGCGCATGCCCGTCATGTTCTCGCTCTCGGGGATGCCCCAGATGTGCCGGCACGGCTTGTTGGCATAGACGATGCGGTGGCCGCTGTCGACGAACAGCACGCCGACCTTCATCACGTTGAGCAGCGCCTCCAGGCGCGAGCGCTCCTCGTTGCTGTGCGTCAGGTAGTACTCCTTGAGCGCCTGGGCGCGGCGCAGCTCGACCACCGTGTCGAGCTGCTTGAGTTCGGCTTCCTTGCGGCTCTGGATCTCGTCCGCCGAGACGCGCAGGCCGAGATATTCGTTCGAGTCGCTGTAGATAGGCTGCCAGTTGAGCACGATCCACACGACCGCGCCATCCTTGCGCTTCAGGCGCACCTCGAAGTTGTCGCCCGTGCTGCCGCGCAGCGCCTTGACGCCGACTTCGAGCGCATGCTTGCGGTCCTTGTCGAACACCAGCATGTCGATCAGATTGGCCGAGAGCAGGCACTCCAGGGGCGTGTAGCCGGTGACGCGCTCGACCGAACGGTTGATCCAGATGAGTCGGCCCTGCGGATTGAACCAGGCTTCGACTCCGTAGGTGAAGTCGGCGATGGCGTGAAAACGCGACTCGCTCTTCTTCAGTGCGTCGACGCGTTCGTCGAGCGCCTGCGCCATGCGGTTGAAGGCGCGCGTCAGCGCGCCGATCTCATCGTTGCTGCCCACGGCGAGGCGCACGGTCGCCTCGCCGCTCTCCAGCGCCGCGACCCCCTGCTGCAGCCGGCGCAGATTGCGCGTCAACCAATAGCCGATGGCGAAGAGCAGGATCACCGTCAGCACAAATGCCGCCCAGCCGATGGCCACGCTCTGCCACAGCAGCCGATTGCCCGCCTGGCGCACGAAATCCGTGCTGACGCCGAAATACAGATGGCCGAGCACGCGCTGGCCGATGGCGAGCTGGGTCACGCCATCGAAGCGGCTGGCGCCGCGAGGCAGCTCGGCGAAGTCCTTCCGGGTCGGCGGCAGCGGCTTGTCGAGGTCCCATCCTTCAGCCGCGACGACGCGCCGGTTGTGATCCACCAGCACGACATAGACCATGCCGCGGTCCTGCCGCAACTGCCTGACCAGGCGCGTCAGGGTGGCGTAATTGGTCTCGGCCAGCGGCTCGGCCAGGGCGGCATTGAGCAGAACCCGCAACTCGGTAAGGCGCTCGTTTTCCCGTTCGATCAAGGCCGAATCCATCAGGCGCACGCTATTGGCGACCAGCACGGCCAGCATGAGGACCAGCACGATGCTGGCCGCCGCGACCAGGCGGAAGCGAAGCGAGCGGGAGATGTTTTTCAGCGTATCGAGCATCGCGCAATGCCTCGGGCTTTCCCCCTGATTGCCTGCCCTTACAGCGCCTTCGCCAGCACCTTGGAGCGGCGCTGCCAGTTGTACAGTTCGCGCTTCTCGCGCGGCAGCGCCTCCGGCCCGGTTTCCTCGAAGCCGCGCTCGATGAACCAGTGTGCAGTGCGCGTCGTCAGCACGAACAGGCGCTTCAACCCTGCCTTCCGGGCCCGGGCTTCCATGTAATGCAGCAGTTCCTCGCCATGGCCGGCGCGCCGATAATCCGGATTCACCGCCAGGCAGGCGAGTTCGGCGGCTTTTTCCCTGCTGAAGGGATAGAGCGCGGCGCAGCCGAGGACCACGCCGTCGTGCTCGAGCACGGAGAAGCGGCCGATCTCCATTTCCAGCAGCTCGCGCCCGCGCCGCACCAGCGTGCCGTCAACCTCGAGCGGCCCGATCAGCCCGATGATCGAGGCGACATCATCGATCGTCGCCTCGCGCAGGCGCGCCAGCGGGTCGCGCGTCACCACCGTGCCGACCCCCTCGTAGGTGAACAGTTCGAGCAGCAGGCCGCCATTGATGTCGCGGTCGATCAGGTGCGCGCGCTTGACGCCGGCGCGGCAGGCACGGGCGCAATACGGGAGGTACAGGCCGAGATCCTCCGTGAGCCGCCTTGGCTTCTTCAGCACCCGCTCGGCCTCGTCGGCCGTGATCGCCTCCACCAGCTTGCCCCGCGCATCCGTCACGCCCGGCGCATCGCACAGGAAAATAAGCTTCTCGGCCCGCAGGGAGACCGCCACCGCCTCGGCCACTTCCTCCATGCTGAGGTTGAATATCTCGCCGGCGGGAGACACGCCGATCGGGCTGATCAGCACCACGTTCTGCTGGTCGAGATCGGCGCTGATCTCCTCGGCGATGATCTTGCGCACGGCGCCCGTATATTGGTAATCGATGCCATCGACGACGCCCACCGGCTTGGCGGTGATGAAGTTGCCGCCGGTCACGCGCATCCAGGCGCCGGCCATCGGCGTGTTGGGCAGGCCTTGCGAGAGCAGCGCCTCCAACTCGAGGCGGGTGACACCCATCGCGGCCTTCACGCATTCCAGGGCGGCGGCGTCGGTCACGCGCAGGCCCCTGTGATAGCGCGCCTTCAGGCCGCGCCGCTGCAGCTCCGCCTCGATCTGCGGACGGGCGCCGTGCACCAGCACCAGCCGGATGCCGAGCGCCGCCAGCAGATTGCAGTCCTGCGCCAGCGCCTGCGCCGGCGCTCCCATCGCCACCTCGCCGCCAAAGCCGATGACGAAGGTGCGTCCGCGAAAGGCATGGATGTAAGGGGCCGCCTGGCGGAACCAGGAAACGAACTGCCGTGTCATATTTGCCGAAGTCATGGTTTAAATGGATTTTGCAACCGTATGTTTTGCTTGAATTTTAACTTAGCGGACAAGCCCGGGTACGGAAATAATTCACAGCCCCCATGCCACTGTGCTGGGGATTCATGCCGCTCGTCGGAAAGTCCTGCCTTAAAGCGCCGCTTCGAGCCGGTCGCAGAGGGTTTTCAGTATCTTGATCCGGGCGTGGTACTTGTCGTAGGTCGCCTTGTCGATCTTGTGCCCCAGTTCAGCCGACCCGAACATGCCCGTCTCCCAAAACGGTCAGAAGTCTCCGTGCAATGCCGCCAGGGCAGCCAGCGCCGCCATTCCTGCCGTCTCGGTGCGCAGGATGCGCGGCCCGAGCGATGCACCCCGGAAGCCGGCCGCGCGCGCCGCCGCCGCCTCGTCTCCCGTCAGCCCGCCTTCCGGTCCGATGAGCAGCACCACGCCGCCCTGCGGGCGCACGTCGCGCAGGCGCAACTCCGCCTGCGGCGACAGCAGCAGCCTCGCCTCGTCTTTCCCCGGCGCCAATTCCGACAGCCATTGGCGCAGGTCGAGCAGGGGCAGGATGTCCGGCAGCCGGTTGCGGCCGCACTGCTCGCAGGCCGAAACTGCGACGGAGCGCCAATGCTCGACGCGACGGGCGGCACGCTCGCCCGAAAGCCGCACCACGCTGCGCGCGGCGGCGAGCGGAGCCAGGCGCGCCACGCCCAGTTCGACCGCCTTCTGGACGATCCGGTCCATCTTGTCGCCCGAGGGCAATGCCTGCGCCAGCGTCACGCCGAGGGCCGATTCCCGCTCGATGTCGCGCCATTCACCGAGCTCGACGCGCACCGCCCGCCCCGTCCCGGCAATTCGCCCCGGATATTCGCCGCCCTCGCCATTGAACAACGTCACCTCGTCGCCGGACTTGAGGCGCAGCACGCGCAGTGCGTGGTGCGCCGCCGCCCCGGGCAGATCGACGGTGCGCCTTGCGGCAAGCGGAATGGGGCAATAGAAGCGCGGGGGCATTTGCTATTATTGCACCCTCTAAGATCCTATTTCAGCAGGCTCTAAGGACAACGCCATGGTCAGCCTGACCACCCCCATCTGCGATTTCGGCTGGAAGGCCCGCGATTTCGACCTTCCCGGCACCGACGGCCGGCGCCACAGCCTGGAATCCGCGCGCGGCCCGAACGGGGTCCTGGTGATGTTCATCTGCAACCACTGCCCGTATGTGAAGGCCGTGATCCGGCGCATCGTGCGCGACTGCAGGGAACTCGAGGCGCACGGCGTCGGCTCGGTCGCCATCATGTCGAACGACCCGGGCGACTACCCCGAAGACTCCTTCGACAACATGGTGCGCGTGGCGCGCGAACTGGACTTCCCCTTCCCCTATCTGATGGATGAGACGCAGACGGTGGCAAAAGCCTACGGCGCGGTCTGCACGCCGGATTTCTTCGGCTTCAACGGCAGGCTGGAGCTGCAATACCGCGGCCGCCTCGACGCCTCGCGCAAGGAAACCGTGGCCGATGCCCGGCGCGACCTGTTCGAGGCCATGGTCGAAGTGGCGCGCACCGGACAGGGCCCGCGCGAGCAGATCCCCGGCATGGGCTGCTCGATCAAATGGAAGGCGGGCTCGATATGATCGCCCGCTTACCGGGCGCTCATGCGATCGCCGCCGGTAATTTCACAGCACCCCCACCCATCCTCCCCCGCCAGGCGGGGGAGGTGACTGGTCACCCCCGCCCGCGGGGCGGGGGATGGGGGGCGGATCGTCATATGCCCCTTTGGGGGGAGCTCGCGTGAGCTCCCCTTATTACGAGTTGTGCGCCGCCGTCGCCCAGGTGGTGCGCGAGGTCGCGGCGCAGGTCATCATGCCGCGCTATCTGCACGTGCTGCGCGAACACAAGGCCGACGGCAGCATCTTCACCGAAGTGGATATCGCCGCCCAGCGCGAACTCGCCGTCCGCCTGCACATGCTGCGGCCGCGCCCGGTGCTGGGCGAGGAGGAAACGGGCGAGGACGAGCAGCACCGGCTGTGGGATGAAGGCGGCGAGGGACTGTGGTGCGTCGACCCGATCGACGGCACTACCAACTTCGTCGCCGGACTGCCCTTCTTCGCCGTCTCGGTGGCCTATTTCGTCGAGCGGCGCGCCGTGATCGGCGTCGTCTACAATCCGGCCACGCGCGAGATGTTCTCCGCCGCGCGCGGCGGCGGCTCCCACATGAACGGGCTCAAGCTGCCCCTGCGCCCGCCGGCGCAGAACCTGGCCGACTGCGTGGCGGGGGTCGATTTCAAGCGCATCCCGAAGAAGCTGGGCGACGATCTTGCCACCCGCCCGCCCTACTATTCGCAGCGCAACTTCGGCTGCAGCACGCTGGAATGGGCCTATGCCGCCGCGGGACGGCTCGACCTCCTGCTGCATGGCGGGCAAAAGCTGTGGGACTACGCCGCCGGCCGCCTCATCCTCGAGGAAGCCGGCGGGCGCCTGTGCACGCTGAAGCACGACGATTTCGATGCCGACAACCTGTGGAAGCGCTCGGTCATCGCGGCCAACGACCCCCGGCTCTTCGCCGCCTGGCGCGACTGGATCCGCGCCAACTGCCGCACGCCCCCGTAGCCGCGCCCGGAGAGGCCGCGGCGTCCCTCCTCGCGGCCCTGGCATTCGGCATACTCTTTTTCACAGACTCCGAGCAAAACTAAGGGTTGGGTGCCACCCAGCGCCGCTCCGCAGGCAGCTCAGGCTGCGGACGGCCGACATGGCGCCCCTGGGCGTAGTCCATGCCCATCTGCCGCAGCTCGGCCAGCACGGCGGCGGTTTCCACGTGCTCGGCCACCACGCAGATATCCAGCTCGGCGGCCAGAGCGCTCATGGTACTGACGAAGGAGCGGTCTTTCGGGTTGTCGAGGATGTTCATGATGAAATCGCCCTCCAGCTTGAGGTAGTCGATGGAGAAGCGGCGCAGGTACTGGAACGACGAGAAGCCGGAACCGAAATCGTCGATGGCGAGGTTGAAACCTTCGAACTTGAGGTCGTTGAGCAGCTTCTCCAGGAGGGTGATGTTCTTGACCGTGTCGCGCTCGGTGATTTCGAACACGATGCGCTCCGGTGCAATGCCGCTCGCGGCCACGATCGATTTTAGGGTGCGGACGAAATCCACCAGCACCAGCGCCCGCGGCGACAGGTTGATGAACAGGCGACCGTCGAAGCCGTTGCACGCCGCGGTATCGAGGGCCTGCTCGATCACCATGGCATCCAGGCGATGGATGACGCCGGCCTTCTCGGCGAACTCGATGAACTTCTCC
>PNJM01000118.1 GCA_013821865.1 Rhodocyclaceae bacterium | reverse complement strand
CCGAGGCCGTAGGCGAAGAAAAGCTTTGCCGCGGAGAACACCAGATCGTTCTCCTGGATGCCGAGAATCGGCCGGGCATACAGTTCCGCCGTCTGGATCAGGTGAGAGTGCAGGTGCACCGTGCCCTTGGGCGCACCGGTCGAGCCGGACGAATAGAGCCAGAAGCACATGTCGTCGGCCGTGGTCGGCGCCGGCTCGAATTGCGGCGAAGCCTTGGCCATGAGATCGGCGAGCAGCAGGTTGCCCTTGGCGTCCTTGCCGGAAACGATGATGTGCTTGAGGGATTTGTGCTTGCCGACGATGTCCGCGAACTGCGGCCACAGCGCCTCGGAGACGATCAGCACGCGGGCGCGCGAATCGCCCAGCATGTAGTCGTAGTCGCTCGATGTGAGCAGCGTGTTGGCGGCGACCGGCACGATGCCGGCCTGGATGCTGCCGAGGAAGGCCGTCGGGAAGTCGATGGTGTCGAGCAGGCAGAGCATCACCCGGCTCTCCATCTCGAGGCCGAGGCCGGCGAGCACGTTGCCGAAGCGGTTCACCCGTTCGGCCAGTTCGCCATAGGTAGTGCTGCCCTGGTCGTCGATGAAGGCGGCCTTGCCCGCGCGCCCGGCCTGCAGGTTGCGCTGGATCAGGTCGTGGGCGGCGTTGTAGTCGCGCGGTACGTGGACGCGCGGCGGGGTGGCGCTGTGGTCGGCCGAACTCAGTTGCGGCATGTGCTTCCTCCTTCGGTTGCTGCCGGCATTGTTGTTCTTGTTCGCCGGATTGCGCTTACTTCGTAAACTCGATCGCCCCTTGCGGCAGCAGGTAGAGCACCAGCGCCCTGCCTTCGCTCACGGTGGGATGGTGCGCATGGCCGGCCGGGTAGACCAGCCAGCCCTTGCCGTGGCCGTCGAATTTCGCGCTCGCATCGAGCGGCATGATCATGTCGATCTCGCCATTGGGGTGCCGGTGGTGCGGACCCTTGCAGTCGCTCATCTCGACGACGTCGACGCTGAAGCCGTGGATTGCATCGGTCGGCTTGATGACGCGGCCGAACTTGATACCGCCCGCTTCGCGGTTGCACATCCAGCCGGCGGCGACGGCCGTCTTGCAGGCGTCGAAAATACGATTGAAATCAGGACCATCGGCAGGAAACTCGGCATTCAGCCTGGCCTCAAGCTGGCCGTCGAGCGGAAGGCCGGCGATGCGGCCCGTGATTCCGGCGATCAGGCCGGAGAATTCTTCTGGCGTCATATTCCCCTCTCATCAGTGCACCCGTATCGACATATTGCAGTATAGTTCCGCCGACACCATGGTTGCACACACGCCTCTCTCTCGGTGCGCAAGGGAACTCTCGTTCCAGCTTCTGGAAAGCTTTCACCATTATAATTCATATACTACTTCCTGCAAGTGGTATATTGCATAAACTCCTGCTAATATACCTGCACAAGCATCGTAATATCCTGACAAACAGGGGAATTGCCAATGACGAACGAATCCGCGGCGTCCGCCCCCAAGCCTGAACTCGACGAGCAGGCCTACCTGCAACAGCTCGGCAGCCGCGTCCGGGAAGCCCGCAGCCGGCTCGGTCTGTCGCGCAAGTCGCTGGCAGCCCGATCGGCCGTCTCGGAGCGCTATCTTGCACAACTCGAAAGCGGACAAGGGAATATTTCGGTTCTCCTGCTGCGACAGGTCGCCCGCGCCCTCGATATTTCCCTGACCGAACTCCTGCGCGACGAGCACGAGTACCCGATCGAACTGACCCTGCTGCTGCAATACCTGGAGAAGCTCTCGCCGAAGAAGCTGATGCAGGCGAAAAACATTCTGACCAGCGCATTCGGTGAACACGATCCGCTCGAACGGCGCAACCGCATCGCCCTGATCGGCCTGCGCGGCGCGGGCAAGTCCACACTGGGCAAGCTCCTGGCGGAAGAACTCGGCGTACCCTTCGTCGAACTGGACGACGAGATCGAGCGCGATGCCGGCATTCCCTCATCGGAAATATTCTCCCTCTACGGCCAGAACGCCTACCGCCGCTTCGAGAAGCGCTGCCTGGAGCGCATCCTGGAGCATTTCGAGCACGTCGTGATCGCCGCGGGTGGCGGCCTGGTGAGCGAACCCGGCACTTATGAATTGCTGCGCTCGGCCTGCTACACGGTATGGGTGAAAGCCACGCCCGAGGAACACATGCAGCGCGTCATCGCCCAGGGCGACCTGCGGCCCATGACCGGACGCGAGGAAGCCATGGCGGACCTGCGCCGCATCCTCGCCGAGCGCAACGACCTGTACGGCATGGCCGACACGATCGTTGACACCTCAAACAAAACTGTTGACGAGAACCTGAAGCAGTTGCAAAATATGTACAATATTACGACTTAAAGCTTTCGGCTGCACTATATTGCATCTGTGCCGACCGAAGGCAGCAACCCAACGGAGGCACAGAGATGATCACCTACGACACCGATCCTTCCCGCTACGCCCACTGGCGCCTGGCCTTCGACGGCCCCATCGCCACCCTCACCCTGGACATCCAGGAAGACCGCGGCATCAAGCCCGGCTACAAGCTGAAACTGAATTCCTACGACCTCGGCGTCGACATGGAACTGCACGACGCCGTGCAGCGCATCCGCTTCGAGCATCCCGAGGTGAAGTGCGTCGTCATCACCAGCGGCAAGTCGCGCATGTTCTGCTCGGGCGCGAACATCTACATGCTGGGCCTATCCACCCATGCCTGGAAGGTGAACTTCTGCAAGTTCACCAACGAGACGCGCAACGGGCTGGAGGATTCCAGCGCCCACTCCGGCCTCAAGTTCCTCGCCGCGCTGAACGGCGCCACCGCCGGCGGCGGCTACGAGATGGCGCTGGCCTGCGACGAGATCGCCATGATCGACGACCGCTCCACTGCCGTCAGCCTGCCCGAAGTGCCGCTGCTGGGCGTGCTGCCGGGCACCGGCGGCCTCACCCGCCTGGTGGACAAGCGCAAGATGCGCCGCGACCTGGCCGATGTCTTCTGCACCACCTCGGAAGGCGTGCGTGCCGAGCGGGCGAAGGAATGGAAGCTGGTCGACCACATCGCCAAGCCGCAGCAGTTCGAGGAAACGGTGAAGGCCCGCGCCGCCGAACTGGCGAAGCAGTCCGACCGCCCCGGCGGCCAGGGCGTCGCCCTGACGCCGCTCAACCGCAAGGACGATGACAAGGGCTACCACTACACCCACGTCGATGTCGACATCGACCGCGCCGCCCGCTGCGCCACGCTCACCGTGACGGCGCCGATGGGCCGCCAGCCCGACGAGCCGGAAGAAATCCTCACCCAGGGTGCGCGCTGGTGGCCGCTGGCCATGGCGCGCGAGCTGGACGACGCCATCCTCATGCTGCGCACCAACGACCTCGACGTCGGCCTGTGGCAGATCAGGACGCGCGGCGACATCGATGCCGTGCTGGAAGCCGATGCGGCGATGGCGAAATTCAAGGACAACTGGTTCGTGCGCGAGACCATCGGCTTCCTGCGCCGCACGCTGCGCCGGCTCGACGTCTCCTCGCGCTCGATGTTCGCCGTGCTCGACGAGGGCTCCTGCTTCGGCGGCCTGTTCTTCGAGCTGGCGCTCGCCGCCGACCGCAGCTTCATGCTGAAGATCGAGGACGACTTCGCCCGCGCGCCGAAGGTCGCCCTGTCGGAAGCCAATTTCGGCCTCTATCCGATGAACAACGGCCTCTCACGCCTGGCCACCCGCTTCGCCGGCGAGGCCGCCCCGGTGGACGCCGCCCACGCCACCCTCGGCAAGATGCTGGAGGCCGACCAGGCCGCCGAGCTCGGCCTCGTCACCTTCACGCCGGACGAGCTGGACTGGGACGAGGAATTGCGCATCGCCATCGAGGAGCGCACCGCCCTCTCGCCGGACGCGCTGACCGGCATGGAGGCCAGCCTGCGCTTCGCCGGCGGCGAGACCATGGACACGCGCATCTTCGGCCGCCTCACCGCCTGGCAGAACTGGATATTCAACCGCCCGAACGCCGTCGGCGAAGCCGGCGCATTGAAAGTCTACGGCACCGGCGCCAAAGCGAAATTCAACTGGGAGAGGGTGTAACCCCCTCTACCGAAGGGGAACCCCCTCTCCCAACCCCCTCCCCCGCGGGGGGAGAGGGCTACAGACAGACCTAACGGAGACAAGACATGAGCATCGATTACAGCCAGAAAATCCCCAACAACGTCGACCTCGCCTCGAACAAGACCCTGCAGCGCGCCCTCGAGCACTGGCAGCCCGCCTACCTCGATTGGTGGAACGAGATGGGCCCGGACAAGACCTCCAGCGCCGAGGTGTACCTGCGCACCGCCATCAGCGTCGACCCGAAGGGCTGGGCGCACTTCGACTACGTCAAGATGCCCGACTACCGCTGGGGCATCTTCCTCGCCCCGCAGGAGGCCGAGCGCAAGATCAGCTTCGGCGAGCACAAGGGTTCGGCCGCCTGGCAGGAAGTGCCGGGCGAGTACCGCTCGACGCTGCGCCGCATCATCGTCACCCAGGGCGACACCGAGCCGGCCTCGGTCGAGCAGCAGCGCCACCTCGGCATGACCTGCCCCTCGCTCTACGACATGCGCAACCTGTTCCAGGTGAACGTCGAGGAAGGCCGCCACCTGTGGGCCATGGTCTACCTGCTGCACGCCCACTTCGGCCGCGACGGCCGCGAGGAAGGCGAGGCCCTGCTCGAGCGCCGCTCCGGCGACGCCGACAATCCGCGCATCCTCACCGCCTTCAACGAGAAGACGCCGGACTGGCTGAGCTTCTTCATGTTCACCTTCATCACCGACCGCGACGGCAAGTTCCAGCTCGCCGCCCTGGCCGAATCCGGCTTCGATCCGCTGGCGCGCACCTGCAAGTTCATGCTCACAGAAGAAGCGCACCACCTCTTCGTCGGCGAATCCGGCATCAGCCGCATGATCCAGCGCACCTGCGAGGTGATGGCCCAGCACAAGACCGACGACCCGGCGAAGTTGCGCGCCATGGGCGTCGTCGACCTGCCGACGCTGCAGAAGTACCTCAACTTCCACTACAGCGTCACCAGCGACCTCTACGGCGCGGAGATCTCGTCGAACGCCGCCTCCTTCTACACCAACGGCCTGAAGGGGCGCTACGAGGAAACCAAGCTCGGCGACGACCACCGCCTCGACAGCGCCGAGTACCCGGTCATGGAAGTCACCGGCGACAAGATCATCACGCGGCACGTGCCGGCGCTCACCGCGCTCAACGAGCGCCTGCGCGACGACTGGGTGCGCGACGTCCAGGGCGGCATCGACCGCTGGAACAAGGTGCCGGAGAAGCTCGGCATCCCCTTCCGCTTCACCCTGCCGCACAAGGGCTTCCACCGCAAGATCGGCATCTTCGGCGAACTGCACCTCAGCCCCGAGGGCAAGGTGATTTCCGAGGCCGAGTGGACGAACAGGCACCGGGACTGGCTGCCGACGGCGGAGGACCGCGCCTTCGTGCAGTCGCTCATGGGACGCGTCGCCGAGCCGGGCAAGTTCGCCAACTGGATCAGTCCGCCTTCGCGCGGCATCAACAACCAGCCGATCGACTTCGAGTACGTGCGCTTCAACTGAGGACGGCTGGGGAGCGGCAATCATGGGAGAGATCGTCAAGCAGCATCTCATCGACCCGGGCATCTGCATCCGCTGCAATACCTGCGAAGAGACCTGCCCGGTCAAGGCCATCACCCACGACTCGCGCAACTATGTCGTGAATGCCGAGATCTGCAACGACTGCCGCGCCTGCGTGCCGCCCTGCCCCACCGGCGCCATCGACAACTGGTTCTCCATTGAAAAGGGCAAGCCCTGGTCCGTCGAGGAACAGCTCACCTGGGACGAACTGCCGGCGCCCGCTGCGGCGCCGGTGGCGATCGCCGTCGGCGAACCCGAGGACGTCGCCCGCCTCACCACTGAAGCCACTGCCGGACAAGGCGGACCAGTGGCCGCGCCGTGGTCGGCGGAGAAGCCCGCCGTCAATCTATACAACGAGAAGGGGCCGATCACCGCCACCGTGGCCGGCAACTTCCGCCTCACCGGCGACGATGCCAGCGCCGACATCCGCCATATCGTGCTCGACTTCGGCAGCGTGCTGTTCCCGCTGCTGGAGGGCCAGAACATCGGCATCCTGCCGCCCGGCAGCGATGCCGGCGGCCGGCCGCACCACGTGCGCCTCTACTCGGTGGCCAGCCCGCGCGAGGGCGAGCGGCCCGGCTACCACAACTGCGCCATCACGGTGAAGCGCGTCACGGAAGACCACGAAGGCAAACCGGCGAAGGGCGTCTGCTCGAACTACCTGTGCGACCTGAAGAAGGGCGACAAGGTGCAGGTGATAGGCCCCTTCGGCGCCACCTTCCTCATGCCCAACCATGCGGGCTCCAGCCTCATGATGATCTGCACTGGCACCGGCTCGGCGCCAATGCGCGCCATGACCGAGCGGCGCCGGCGCCGCATGGAACTCAAGGAAGGCGGCGAACTGATGCTCTTCTTCGGCGCCCGCGCGCCGGACGAACTGCCCTACTTCGGCCCGCTCATGAAGCTGCCGAAGGAATTCATCGACATCAACTTCGCCTTCTCGCGCGTGCCCGGCCAGCCCAAGCAGTACGTGCAGGACCGCATCCGCGCCCGCCACGACGACGTCTGGCGCCAGATCAACGACGCGGACTGCTACATCTACCTGTGCGGCCTGAAGGGCATGGAGAAAGGCGTCGACGAGGCCTTCCGCGACGTCTGCCGCCAGCACGGCGGCGACTGGGACAAGCTGCTGCCGCAGCTACGGGAAAAGAGCCGGTATCACGTCGAGACGTACTGAGCAGACGCGAACCAGCTGACGGGGAAAGTCAGTCCCCGCAACACGGCGAGGGTCTTGCCGCGCACGCACGTTCAGGCGAACGCCCAGTCCTGCGACAGCAGGGCCGCCTGCTCCAGCACCGTCTGCGTCGCCTTCTCCTGCTTGTCCGGCGGATAGCCATATTTGCGCAGGATGCGCTTGACGATGACCCGCAACTGGGCGCGCACGTTCTCGCGCACGGTCCAGTCGATGGTGACGTTCCGCTTCACGGTTTCGACCAGCTCCCGCGCGATCTTCACCAGCGTCGGCTCGCCGAGCACCTTGACGGCGCTGTCGTTGACTTCCAGCGCGTCGTAAAAGGCCAGCTCGTCCTCGCTCAGCTTCAGCGCCTCGCCGCGCGCGCTGGCGGCGCGCATGTCCCTGGCGAGCTGGATCAGCTCCTCGATCACCTGCGCCGTCTCGATGGCGCGGTTCTGGTATTTGCGCACCGCCTGTTCCAGCAGCTCGGCGAAGGAACGCGCCTGTACCACGTTGCGCTTCGAGCGCGCCCTGATCTCGCCCTTCAGCAGTTTCTGCAGCAGCTCCATCGCCAGATTGCGCTGCGGCATGCCCTGGACTTCGGCGAGAAACTCGTCGGAAAGGATGGAGATGTCCGGCTTCTTCAGGCCTGCCGCGGCGAAGATGTCGATCACGCCGTCGGAGACCACCGCCCTGGAGATGATCTGCCGGATGGCGTGCTCCAGCTCTTCGTCCGTCTTCTGCTCGCCGGGCGTGCCCTTTGCCAGCACTGCCCGCACGGCCTGGAAGAATCCCACATCGTCGCGGATTTTCAGCGCGTCCTCGTGCGGCACCGCAAGCGCAAAGGCCTGGCCCAGCTCGGTCACCGCACGCAGCAGCCGGGCCTTGCCGTCGTCCTGGCCGAGGATGTGCTCCTGCGCCGCCGGCAGGAGCGACAGTCGATCCTGCGGCGTGCCCGAGATCCATTTCGACCAATCGAAACCGTGGAACAGCCCGAGGCAGATCTCGTACTTCTCCAGCATCACCGCAACGGCCTCGGCCTGATCGATTGCCGTCTTGCCGGTGCCGCCGCTCTCGGTGTAGGTCGCCAGCGCCTTCTTGAGTTCGTCGGCGA
>PNJM01000117.1 GCA_013821865.1 Rhodocyclaceae bacterium | reverse complement strand
GATTACATCGAGGGGTATATCAAGCGCCACCCCGGCCATGCGGGTGCCCGCAAGGTGCTCGGCTCCATTTACCTCTCGGGCGGCAATACCACCATGGCGTTATCGGTGTTGGAGCCCGCTCAGCGCAGCGCGCCGAACGATCCCCAGGTGCTGTCTCTCATGGCTTCCGCCTACATGGCCCAGAAGCGCTACCAGAAAGCCGCCTCGCTGCTCGAGGAGGCCATGAAACTGGGCGCCGGGACAGACGCCCGCGCTGACCTGGGCATGAGCCTGATCGGGGCCGGGGACATGAGTGGCTTCGAACAACTGCAGCAGGCCTATCGCAAGGAACCCGGACAGCCCCGTACCGGCGTGGCGTTGGCGACCCTGTACCTGCAGCGCGGCCAGCCCAAGCGTGCGGGGGAGATCGCGGATGCCGTCATCAAGCGCGAACCCGGCAATCTGGTGGCCGCCAACCTGCTTGGCGTGGCCAAGGTGGCCGCCGGGGACCGGGCGGGAGGCCGCGCCCAATATGAGCGGGTCGTGGCGCAGGATCCCGACTTCTTGCCGGCGCGCCTCAACCTGGCGAAGCTCGACCTGGCCGACGGCAAGCCGGATGCCGCCCGGCTGCGATTGCTCGACATCCTGAAAAAGCAGCCGAATAACGCGGATGCGATGTTCGAGCTGGCGCGGCTGGAGGAGGGTGCAGGGCGCATCGACGAGAGCATTCGCTGGCTTGAAAAACTGCTCGCCATCGAACGCCGTCACGTAGCCGGCGCCGAGTATCTGGCCGACATTTACATCCGCCGCAAACAGGGCGAAAAGGCCCTGGCGGTCGCAAAGGACATCACCCGGTCTTTACCCGAGAATCTTCCGGCTCTTGCAACCCAGGCACGGGCGCAGATGGCGATGGCGGACCTGAGCGGGGCGCGGCTGACACTGAGCGAGATGACCCGGATCGCCGGGTTCAAGCCCGACATGCAATATCGCATCGCCCTGCTGCAACTGAGCGCCCGCAACACGGGCAGCGCCCTGTACAGCCTGGACAAGGCCTTGTCGGGCATGCCCGACCACTTGCCCTCCCAGGTGCTCATGACCGAGGTGCAGGCACAAACCGGCGAGATTGCCAAGGCGGAGCAACGTGCCCGGGAACTGCTCACCCGCCATCCCGACCGGGCCATCGGCCACCGCTTGCTGGCGGATATCGCCTTCGCCCGGAAACAATATGCCGCTGCCATTGCCGGCTATCGCACAGCCCTGGCGAAAGAGGACGAACTGGATGGCGCATTGCGCCTGTTTCGCGCCTACCTCATCAGCGGCGAGACGGCCAAGGGCGTTGCCTTCATGGAAGCCTGGAGCCGCAAGCACCCCGACGACGCGGCGGGACAGCGGGCGCTGGCCGAAGGCTATATCCGTAGCGGCAACCTGGGCGCCGCCAGGGCTACGTACGAAGGCGTCCTCAAAAAACAGGGTGACGACCCCGGGGTGTTGAACAACCTGGCAAATGTGTTGTTGCGCCAGGGGGACGCGGCTGCAGTCGGATACGCCGAGCGTGCGGTCAAGCTGGCGCCGGGCGATCCTTCCTGCAATGCCACTCTCGGATCGATACTTGTGGGCCGCGGAGAAATGGATCGCGGCTTGCGCCACCTGCGCGAAGCACGCCTGCGGGAGCCTGGCAATCGTGACATCCGCTATTCCCTGGCCGCTGCTTTGGCAAAAGCGGGGCGCCGCGACGAAGCGCGCCTCGAACTGGATCAGGCCCTGAAGTCTGAAGGTGCTTTTGATGCGCTTGAAGACGCCCGCAAGCTGCTGCGTGAGCTTTCACGATAATGGGCGGCTGTCGGTTATTTTGACAAAAACCCTGGCGTCACTATCAGAAAATGTACATAACTGCATGTATAAAATCGCTATTTTTGTTTTGGCGTTAAATTTGCTTGAAAATGATCGTTGGCTCGATTCACCTTGCCTGACGACAAAAGAAAATGGGTACCAAAATGCGTAAACAATCGATTTCCTCATTGCTCGTCGCTTTCGGCGCGATTTTCTACGCCAGCCAGAGCTTTGCCGACATCAAGTGGGATTACGCCAGCCCGAGCTGCAGTGGAACGGCTACCTGCACCGCGTCGGCTGGCGGCATCAATGCCATAGCCAGCGGGTGGGCCGATACCGCGAACGCAAGCGGAAGCGCCAGTGCCGGTAGCGGCTATCTCCAGGATGCCTACATCTATTCCTACGGGACATCCGGACTCGGCATCAAGAACCGGGATGCCTATACCAATCCGGTGCAGGACACCGGCGAGTCCGGCCCGCCCGAGCATTCCGTGGATAACAACGGCCGCTATGATTCATTGCTGATCAGGTTCGATCAGGCCATCAAGCTCACCAAGGTCCAGCTTGGCTGGTGGCAAGCCGATTCCGATATCACCGTCCTGCGCTATGCGGGCCAGAACGCGCCGACCCTGGCCGGCCAGACCTACGCCGGTTTGCTGTCGCTGGGCTGGCAACTGGTGGGGCATTATGCCGACGTGGGCAACCTGAGCCAGAAAACCGCAGCCGTCAATGCGGGCGGATTTAGTGCCAGCTACTGGCTGATCGGCGCATACAACCCGCTGGGGGGTTCTACCCAGTACTCGACCGGCAACGATTACCTGAAGCTGGCTTCTCTTTCCGGAACCCCCTCCAACCAGGTTCCGGCTCCGGCGCCGATTGCACTGCTGCTTGCCGCCGGCCTGGCCTGGGGAGCGGTCCGCAAGGCTGGCTTGGCCAGGGCCTGAAATACGCAGGCAACGTCAGGCCAATTCGCTTTCCTGCTCCGCCTCTTCCTGCTGCTGCAGTGCCCACATCTGGGCATAGGCGCCGCCGCGCTCCAGCAGTTCGCGGTGCGTGCCGCGCTCGACGATGCGGCCCTGGTCGAGCACGAGGATCTCGTCGGCGTTCATCACCGTCGACAGGCGGTGGGCAATGACCAGGGTGGTGCGGCCGACTGCGATGCGATCGAGCTCGGCCTGGATGGCTTTTTCCGATTTCGAGTCGAGCGCCGAAGTGGCTTCGTCGAAGACCATGATCGGCGGATTCTTCAGCACCGCCCGGGCGATGGCGACGCGCTGCTTCTCGCCGCCTGAGAGCTTCAGCCCGCGCTCGCCGACCAGGGTTTCGTATTTGTCAGGGGTCGACTCGACGAAATCGTGGATGTGCGCCGCCTTCGCCGCGGCGATCACCTCCTCGCGTGTCGCCTCGGGCCGGCCATAGCGGATGTTGTAGTAGATGGTGTCGTTGAACAGCACCGTGTCCTGCGGCACGATGCCGATTGCCGCGCGCAGGCTGGCCTGCGTCAGCCGGCGGATGTCGGTGCCGCTCACCTTCACCACGCCCGACTGCACGTCGTAGAAGCGGAACAACAGCCGCGCCAGCGTCGACTTGCCCGAGCCCGAGTGGCCCACCACGGCCACGGTCTTGCCCGGCGCCACGACGAAATCAACGTCGAACAGAATCTGGCGCCTCGGCTCGTAGGAGAAGCCGACGTGCTCGAAGCGCACCTCGGCCGGCCCCGGCGGCAGGGGCCGGGCGTCGGGCGTGTCGGCTACCTCGCGGTGTTCCTGCATCAGGCCGAACATGCGCTCGATGTCGGTGAGCGACTGGCGGATCTCGCGGTAGAGCACGCCGAGGAAGTTGAGCGGGATGTAGAGCTGGATCATGAAGGCGTTGACCAGCACGATGTCGCCCACCGTCATGGCGCCGCTCGCCACGCCCGCGGCGGCGCGCCACATGATGAGCGTCACGCCCGCGGCGATGATGGCCGACTGGCCGATGTTGAGGAGGGACAGCGACATCTGGCTTTTCACCTGGGCGGCTTCCCATTTCGTCAACTGCTTGTCGTAGCGCCGCGCCTCGAAATCCTCATTGTTGAAATATTTCACCGTCTCGTAGTTGATCAGGCTGTCGATGGCGCGCGTGTTGGCGGCGGAGTCCAGTTCGTTGACGGTGCGGCGCAACTGCGTGCGCCAGTTGGTGACGAGTATGGTGAAAGTGATGTAGAGCACCAGTGTCGTCACCGTGATCAGCGCGAAACTGGCCTCGTACTGCACGGCCAGGATGCCGAGCACGAGGCCGATTTCCACCAGCGTCGGCAGGATGCTGTAGATGGTGTAGCTGATCAGGCTGCCGATGGAGCGCGTGCCGCGCTCGATGTCGCGCGTCAGCCCGCCGGTCTGCCGTTCCAGGTGGAAGCGCAGGCTGAGCGCGTGCAGATGGCGGAACACCTGCAGCGCGATGTTGCGCACGGCGCGCTGCGTAACCTTGGCGAAGACGATCTCGCGCAGTTCCGTGAACAACATGGTGGAAAAGCGCAGCGCGCCATAGGCCGCCAGCAGCGCCAGGGGCACGGCGAGCAGCGCCTGCCCGACCGTCAGCGCATCGATGATCTGCTTGAAGACGAGCGGCACGCCGACGTTGGTCAGCTTGGCCGTCACCAGGCAGGCCAGGGCGAACAGCACGCGGCCCTTGAACGCCCAGATGTAGGGGAACAGGGTGCGTATGGTCTGCCAGTCGCGGCGTTCGCCGGTGGCCGGGGCAGGCAGGGCTTTTGAAGTGGAAATGCGGCGCATGATTCAATTCTAAATGACTTGTTGCGCCGAGGCTGACCGAATAAGCACCCCTGTTTAGAGAAGCATGCCTAATCGGGCAATCGTTGCTTGACAGGATTCAAAATGAACGTATGATTCAAACACCTGTTTGAAACGAGCGTTCCCTTTTCATGAGCGCGACCGACCAGAAACAAAGTCCGGATACCCGCGAGCGCATCCTCGATGTTGCCGAACTGCTGTTCATGCAGCACGGCTTCGAGGCCACCTCGATGCGTACGATCACCGGCCGGGCCGGCGTCAATCTCGCCTCGGTCAATTACCACTTCGGCAGCAAGGAAGCCCTGATCCAGGAGGTGTTCCGGCGCCGCCTGACCTGGCTCAACCGCGAGCGCCTGCGCGAGCTTGACAGGCTGGAGCGGGAAGCCAAAGGAGCGCCGCTGAAGCCGCACCTGATCGTCGAGGCTTTCTTCGGCGTGGCGCTGCGCATGGCGGCGGATACCGAGCATGGCGGCCATACCTTCATGCGCCTGCTGGGCCGCACCTACACCGAGCCGACCGAGTTCGTGCGCAACTTCCTCGCCGAGGAATATTCCGCGGTGGTGGAACGCTTCAAGGAGGCGCTGATCAAGGCCCTGCCCGGGGTGCCGCGCGAGGAAATCCTGTGGCGCTTCCACTTCATGCTCGGCGCCATGTCGTATGCCATCTCCGGCACCGATGCGCTCAAGCTGGTGACGGAATGCGAGCTGGACGAGAAGGACCCCGGTGCCCTGGCGCGGCGGCTCATGCCTTTCCTGCTCGGCGGCCTGCGCGCCCCGCTGGCCGAGCCGCAAGCAAAGCAGAAAAACGCGCGCAAGGCGGCGTGAGCGCGGCCGGCGTCGTCAGCTATCCATAGCACTATAACGAGGCGGGATCTCCCGCCGAAGACGAGAGTAAAAGGAGAACAGCATGATCTGGTGGACACTGCTTACATTGCCCTTCGCGGCACTGGCGCTCGCCTATGCAAGAGCCCCGCTGGCGTTGTGGGCGCTTGCGGGCGCCGGCTATATCGGCGCCTTCGCCGCACTCGGCAACTGGCCGGCCGGCGCAACCTATGCGGTGTTCGCGCTGTACCTGGCGGCCGCCGCGATCCTCGTGCTGCCGCCCCTGCGCCGCGCGCTGATTTCCGCGCCGCTCCTCGGCGCCTATCGCAGGATCCTGCCGCAGATGTCGCAGACCGAGAAGGAAGCGATCGAGGCCGGTACCGTCTGGTGGGAAGGCGAACTTTTCGGCGGCCGCCCCGATTGGAACAAGCTGCTGGCCTACCCGCAGCCCAGGCTGACGCCGGAAGAGCAGTCCTTCCTCGACAACGAGACCGAGCAACTGTGCGCCATGGCGAACGACTGGGAGACCACCCGGATCCATCAAGACATGTCGCCAGAGGCCTGGCAGTTCGCCAAGGACAAGGGCTTCCTCGGCATGATCATCCCGAAGCGCTACGGCGGCCTGGAGTTCTCCGCCTACGCCCACTCGCAGGTGGTGACCAAGCTGTCCACCCGCTGCAGCGCCGCCGCCGTCTCGGTGATGGTGCCCAACTCGCTCGGCCCGGCCGAACTGCTGCTGCACTACGGCACCGACGAGCAGAAGAACCATTATCTTCCGCGCCTGGCCAAGGGCCTGGATATTCCGGCCTTCGCCCTGACCAGCCCGCAGGCGGGTTCCGACGCCGCCTCGATTCCCGACATGGGCATCGTCTGCAAGGGCGTGCACGAGGGCAGGGAAGTCCTCGGCATGCGCGTCACCTGGGACAAGCGCTACATCACGCTCGGCCCGATCTGCAGCGTGCTCGGCCTGGCCTTCCGCCTGTTCGACCCCGATCACCTGCTCGGCCAGGAAGAAGACCTCGGCATCACCTGCGCTCTGGTGCCGACCAGCCATCCGGGCGTCGACATCGGCCGGCGCCATTTTCCGCTCAACGCCGTCTTCCAGAACGGCCCGACCTGGGGCAAGGACGTCTTCATGCCGCTCGAGTGGATCATCGGCGGACCGAAGATGGCCGGCCAGGGCTGGCGCATGCTGATGGAATGCCTGGCTGCCGGCCGCTCCATCTCGCTGCCTTCGTCCAACACCGGCATGCAGAAGCTGGCGGTGCGCGCCACCGGCGGCTACGCCCGCGTGCGCAGCCAGTTCAAGATGCCGATCGGCAAGTTCGAGGGCATCCAGGAGCCGCTGGCGCGCATGGGCGGCAACCTCTACCTGTGCGATGCCGCACGCGTCATGACGGCCGGCGCCATCGACCTGGGCGAGAAGCCCTCGGTCGTCTCGGCCATCGTCAAGTACCATGTCACCGAGCGCGCGCGCAGGGTGGTGAACGACGCCATGGACATCCTCGGCGGCAAGGGCATCTGCCTCGGCCCCAACAACTTCATGGGCCGCGCCTACCAGCAGATTCCGGTGGCGATCACCGTCGAGGGCGCCAACATCCTCACGCGCAGCCTCATCATTTTCGGCCAGGGCGCCATCCGCTGCCACCCCTACGTGCTGAAGGAAATGCAGGCCGCGTCCGACACGGACAAGGCCAGGGCGCTGCGCGATTTCGACGAGGCGCTGTTCTCGCACATCGGCTTCACCGTCTCCAACGGCGCTCGTGCCCTGGTGACGGGGCTGACCGGCTCGCACTTCGTCCCGGTGCCCGCCAACGTCGCGCCCGAGGCGCGCCGCTACTACCAGCAGCTCACGCGCTTCTCGGCGGCCTTTGCCTTTCTCTCCGATATTTCGATGCTGGTCATGGGCGGCGACCTCAAGCGCAAGGAGAAACTGTCGGCCCGCCTCGGCGACATCCTTTCGCTGATGTACCTCTCCTCGGCGACCCTCAAGCGCTACGAGGCCGACGGCCGTCCGCAGGCCGACGCGCCGCTCATGCACTGGGCCATCTGGGACGCCATGTTCAAGGCGCAGAACGCCTTCGAGGGCGTCGTCTCCAACTACCCGAGCGCCATCGCCTCCTTCATCCTGCGCCGCGTCATTTTCCCGCTCGGCCGGCCCTATGTGGTGCCGTCCGACAAGCTGGGCGGAGAAGTGGCGAAGCTGCTGGTCGAGCCGTCCGCCACGCGCGAACGCCTCACCTCGGGCATGTACGTGCCGCGCGACGAGAAGGATGCCGTCGGCGTGATCGAGCTGGCGCTGGAGTCGGTGATCGGGGCCGAGCAGATCGAGGCGAAAATCCGCGCCGCGCAAAAGGCCGGGCAGATTGCCGGCCGTGGCGCTGGGGACCTGGCCAGGGCGGCGCTCGACAAGGGCGTGATCACGACCGACGAGCTTGCGCTCATGCAGCGCGCCGAGCGCCTGCGCCAGGAAGTCATCCGGGTGGACCACTTCCCCCAGGATTTCGGCCTCGAGCGGGAGCAGCCGGCGCAGCATCCCGCAAGGGGACTTCCTTCGGGGCATCGCGCCGCCGCGTAAAGACCACTCAAGAGGTTCCCCATGAGCTTTCAACCAGTCT
>PNJM01000116.1 GCA_013821865.1 Rhodocyclaceae bacterium | reverse complement strand
TCTATTTCCATTGCGGTGGTCTCAACCTATATCCGGCCGCCGTGACCCACACGAAAGTCGGATGAATCTCAAAACAAAGGCAGCCCGCGGGCTGCCTTTGTTTTTATGCGAGGAGCGTTCAGTCCAGCATGTGCGATACCAGTCCGTCGGCCAGCTTGGGCTCGAACCAGGTCGATTTCGGCGGCATGACTTCGCCGGCGTCGGCCACCGCCATCAGGTCTTCCATGCTGGTGGGGTGCAGGGCGAAGGCCGCTGCTATTTCGCCGCTGTCCACCCGCCGCTCCAGCTCCGCCAGGCCGCGTATGCCGCCGACGAAATCGATGCGCTTGTCGCGGCGCAGGTCGCGGATGCCCAGCACCGGGCCGAGCAGGTGTTCGGAGAGCAGGCTGACGTCGAGACGTGCGACCGGGTCGTCCGCCGGGATCAGTTCCGGGCGGATCGTCAGGCGATGCCATTTGCCATGCAGGTAGAGGCCGTATTCGCCGACCTGCGCCGGCTTCACGCGCGAGGGGCTCGCTTCGATGGTGAAGCGCTCGCCGACGCCGGCGAGAAATTCCTCCTCGGTCAGGCGGTTGAGATCCTTCACCACCCGGTTGTAATCCATGATGCGCATCTGGTGGTGCGGAAAGATCACGGACAGGAAGTAGTTGTAGTCCTCGTCGCCGGTGTGCTTCGGGTTGAAGGCATGGCGGTGCGCCGCCACGCGCGACGCCGCCGCCGAGCGGTGGTGGCCGTCGGCGATGTACAGCGCGGGCATGGCGTCGAAAGCCGCGGTCAGCCGCTCGATGTCCGCCGCGTCGCGGATCACCCAGATGGCGTGGGCGATGCCGTCGTCGGCCGTCACATCGGCATCGGGCGTTCCCGCCGAAGCGCGGGCGAGGATCGCGTCGACCTCCGGCGCCGCCGGGTAGGCGAGCAGCACCGGGCCGGTCTGCGCGTTGAGGGCGTCGATCTGCCGCACGCGGTCGTCCTCCTTGTCGGGGCGCGTGAACTCGTGCTTGCGGATGCGGTTGGTGTCGTAGTCCGCCACCGAGGCGGCGGCAACGAGGCCGGTCTGCCGGTGTTCGCCCATGGTGAGCCGGTAGGCGTAGTAGCAGGGCGCGTCGTCGCGGCGCAGGACGCCGGCCGCGATCATGCGGTCGAAGTTCTCGCGCGACTTGGCGTATACCTGCGGCGAGTAATGGTCGGTCTCCGGCGGCAGGTCGATCTCCGCCTTGGAGATGTGCAGGAAGCTCCAGGGCTTTCCGGCGGCGCGCATGCGCGCTTCATCCGCGGATAAAACGTCGTAGGGTGGAGCGGCGACTTCGGCTGCGCGACCGGGAGCCGGGCGCAGGCCGGCGAAGGGGCGGATCAGATGCATGATATTTTTTCTGTTCTTGATTGCGAATGGGCGTTCATTTGTCCCGTTGCGGGAGGATGTCCTTCAGGACATTCCGCGCCTTGCAGATCATGGTTTCGGTGGTGGGCCAGTCGACGCAGGCGTCGGTCACCGAGCAGCCGTACTTGAGCTTGGAGAGGTCCTCGGGGATCGGCTGGTTGCCACCCTCGATGTTGCTCTCGATCATCAGGCCGACGATGGACTGGTTGCCCTCGCGGATCTGGTGCACGCAGTCCGACATGACCAGCGGCTGCAGGGCCGGGTCCTTGAGCGAGTTGGCGTGCGAGCAGTCGATCACGATGTTCTGCTTGATGTTGGCCTTGGCCAGCGCGCGCTCGACCATGCAGACGCTGACGGTGTCGAAGTTCGAGCGCCCGTCGCCGCCGCGCAGCACGACGTGGCCGTAGGGGTTGCCCTGGGTGCGCACGATGGCGGAGCGCCCCTGCATGTTGATGCCGAGGAAGCTGTGCGGGCTGGAGGCCGACTTGATGGCGTTGATGGCGGGGATGATGTCGCCGTCGGTGGCGTTCTTGAAGCCGACCGGGGTGGACAGGCCGCTCGACATCTCGCGGTGCGTCTGCGATTCGGAGGTGCGCGCGCCGATGGCCGTCCAGGCGATGAGGTCGCCCAGGTACTGCGGCGCGATCGGGTCGAGCGCCTCGGTGCCGGCGGGCAGTCCCAGCTCGTTCACCTTGAGCAGGAAGGCGCGCGCCTTCTCCATGCCTTCCTCGATGTGGAAGGAGTCGTCCATGTAGGGGTCGTTGATGAAGCCCTTCCAGCCGGTGGAGGTGCGCGGCTTCTCGAAATAGACGCGCATGACGAGCACCAGCGTGTCGCTCACCTCGTCGGCCAGCTTCTTCAGGCGTTGGGCGTAGTCGTAGCCGGCGACCGGGTCGTGGATGGAGCAGGGGCCGACGACGATGAAAATGCGCGGGTCCTTGCGGTCGAGGATGGCCTTGATGGCCTCGCGGCCGGCGAGGACGGTGTCCGAGGCCTTCTCGGAGAGCGGCACGCGGGCGTGGATTTCCTCGGGGGAGGGCATCAGGTCAAAGGCCCCGATGTTGAGGTTTTCGAGTGGCTGTTGGCTCATGATTGCGCTGCTTTTTGCTTGATGGGATTGGGGTCGCTCAACTGTGAAATGATCTCACGGATCGCCGCCGCCCGCTCGCGCAGGCCGGCAGTTTCGCGTTGCACGGCGAGGCGGTCGGGCCCGGCCAGCCTGTAGCTGCGGTTCTTCTGCACCAGGGCGATGATGCGCGCCGGGTCGATGGGCGGATTGGGCACGAACTGCAGCTTGATCGCCGTCTCGGTCGCGTCGATCTTGGCGATGCCGAGCGGCTTGGCCAGGATGCGCAGGCGATGCGTCTCGATCAGGGCCTGCGCCTGCGGCGGCAGGTCGCCGAAGCGGTCGATGAGCTCCTCCTGCATGAGCTGCAGTTCTTCCGGCGTATCGCAGTTGGCCAGGCGCTTGTACAGCGTCAGGCGCTCGTGCACGTCGCTGCAGTAGTCGCTGGGCAGCAGTGCCGGCGCGTGCAGGTTGATCTCGGAAGTGATGCCGAGCGGCTGCGACAGGTCCGGCTCCCTGCCTTCCTTCAGCGCCTTGACCGCGGCATTGAGCATGGAGGTGTACAGGTTGAAGCCGACTTCCTGGATCTCGCCGCTCTGCTCTTCGCCCAGCACCTCGCCGGCGCCGCGGATCTCCAGGTCGTGCATGGCCAGGAAGAAGCCGGAACCCAGTTCCTCCATGGCCTGGATCGCCTCCAGCCGGCGCGCCGCCTGCGCGCTGGGCTTGGCGTTGGCGTCGGTGAGCAGGTAGGCGTAGGCCTGGTGGTGCGAGCGGCCGACGCGGCCGCGCAGCTGGTGCAGCTGCGCCAGGCCGAACTTGTCGGCGCGGTTGATGATGATGGTGTTGGCGTGCGGGTTGTCGATGCCGGTCTCGATGATGGTCGTGCACAAGAGCAGGTTGTGGCGCTGCTGGGTGAACTCGCGCATGACGCGCTCCAGCTCGCGCTCCGGCAGCTGGCCGTGGCCGACGACGATGCGCGCCTCGGGCAGCAGCTTTTCCAGGCGCCCGCGCACGTTCTCGATGGTGTCGACCTCGTTGTGCAGGAAGTACACCTGGCCGCCGCGCTTGAATTCGCGCAGCACCGCCTCGCGCACGATGCCGTCCGAAGTCCGGGTGACGAAGGTCTTGATGGCGAGGCGCTTCTGCGGCGCGGTGGCGATGACCGAGAAGTCGCGCAGCCCCTCCAGCGACATGCCCAGCGTGCGCGGGATCGGCGTGGCGGTCAGGGTCAGCACGTCGACCTCCGCGCGCAGCGCCTTCAAGGCCTCCTTCTGGCGCACGCCGAAGCGGTGTTCCTCGTCGATGACGACCAGGCCGAGGCGGGCGAACTTCACGTCCTTCTGCAGCAGGCGGTGCGTGCCGATGGCGACGTCGACCTTGCCGTCGGCGAGATCCTGCAAGGCCTGCGCCTGCTCCTTGGCGCTGCGAAAGCGCGACAACTCGACGAGCTTCACCGGCCAGTCGGCGAAGCGGTCGCTGAAGGTGTTGAAATGCTGCTCGGCCAGCAGCGTGGTCGGCGTCAGCACCGCCACCTGCTTGCCGTCCATCACGGCGGCGAAGGCGGCGCGCAGCGCTACCTCGGTCTTGCCGAAGCCGACGTCGCCGCACACCAGCCGGTCCATCGGCCTGCCCGACTTCATGTCGCCGATGACGGCCTCGATGGCGGCGGCCTGGTCGGGCGTCTCCTCGAAGCCGAAGCCGTCGGCGAAGGCCTCCAGGTCGTGCCCCTTGAAGTCGAAGGCATGGCCGCTGCGCGCCGCGCGCCGGGCGTAAAGGGCCAGCAGTTCGGCGGCGGTGTCGCGCACCTGCTGCGCGGCCTTGCGCTTGGCGCGGTCCCAGCGGTCGCTGCCCAGTTTGTGCAATTCGACCAACTCCGGCTCGGCGCCGCTATAGCGGGAGATGAGGTGCAGTTGCGAAACCGGCACGTAGAGCTTGTCGCCGCCGGCATATTCGAGGTGCAGGAATTCGGTTTCGCCCTCGCCGAGGTCGAGATGGACGAGGCCGAGGTAGCGGCCGATGCCGTGGCTCTCATGCACCACCGGATCGCCGACCTTGAGCTCGGTGAGGTCGCGCAGCCAGCCGTCGATACTGGCGCGGCGGCCGTCGGCGCGGCGTCCGCGCGGGCGGGCGGTGGCGGCGTAGAGCTCGTTCTCGGTGATGAAGGCGAGCCGCGCGTCCGCCAGCAGGAAGCCCGCGGAGAGCGGCGCCACCGCCAGCATGAGCGCGTCGCCTGAGGCGGGGAATGCCGCGAAATCGGCGCAGGGCGCCGGCTGCAGACCGTATTCGGCGAGGTATTGCAGGATCGTCTCGCGCCGGCCGGGTGATTCGGCGAGCAGCAGGATGCGGCCGTCAAAGCCTGCGGCGAAGGTTTTCAGATGCTGCAGCGGATCGTCGGCGCGCCGCTCGACCGAGACATCGGGCAAGGGCCGTGCCGGGGCGCCCTCTTCAGCGGCGCCTCCCGGCAGGACGAGCCGGGCGAAATCGCCGGCCGCGACGAAGAACTGTTCCTCGGTCAGAAACAGGTCCTGCGGCGGCAGCAGCGGCCGCGCACGGTCGCCGCCCAGCATGCGGTGGCGCGACTGCGTGTCCTGCCAGAACTCGCGGATCGCCGCCGGCACGTCGTGGTGCAGGCACAGCACGGCGTTTTCCGGCAGGTAGTCGAAAATCACCGACGTCTTCTCGAAGAACAGCGGCAGGTAGTACTCGATGCCGGCCGGCGCGATGCCGTTGGAAACGTCCTTGTAGATCGGGGAGCGAGTCGGGTCGCCCTCGAAGCTCTCGCGGAAGCGGCCGCGGAAGCGGGTGCGCCCGGCCTCGTCGAGCGGGAATTCGCGCGCCGGCAGCAGGCGCACTTCCGGCACCGGGAAGACCGTGCGCTGCGTATCGACGTCGAAAGTGCGGATCGTCTCGATCTCCTCGTCGAAGAGGTCGATGCGGTAGGGCAGCGTCGAGCCCATCGGGAAGAGATCGATCAGTCCGCCGCGCACGCTGTATTCGCCCGGCGAAATGACCTGGGTCACGTGCTGGTAGCCGGCCAGGGTAAGCTGGGCGCGCAGCGCCTCGACATCGAGGCGGGCGCCCTGCTTGAGGAAGAAGGTGTGGGCGGCAAGGTATTCCTGCGGCGGCAGGCGGTGCAGGGCGGTGGTGGCCGGGATCAGGGCGATGTCGCACTGCCCGCGCGTAATCTCGTACAGCGTCGCCAGCCGCTCGGAGATCAGGTCGTGGTGCGGCGAGAGGCTGTCGTAGGGCAGGGTCTCCCAGTCCGGCAGCAGATGCACGCGCAGGGCCGGCGCGAACCAGGCGATCTCCTCCTGCAGGCGCTGCGCGTCGAGCGGGTTGGCCGTGACCACCGCCAGCATGCGACCGCCGCCGGAAATCCGGGCCAGCGCCAGCGCATCGGCCGAGCCGGCCAGCGCCGGCAGGTACAGGCGTGCGCCGCGAGCGGGCAGGGCAGCGGGTTGGGGTATCAGGGCGGGCATGCGGAGAACCGGCGGGGAGGCATGAAGCGCAAAGCCGAAATTATAAGGCATCCGGCTGGACAGACTGCCGGCCGGGGGCTAATTTGTCGATCTGGAAGCGTGCAACTCCGTCATGCCGGCGAAAGCCGGAATTTATGCAGCCGATTGGACGAAACATGATCTTCAGCAACCGCGAAGAAGCCGCCCGGCGCCTCGCCGACAAGCTGGCGGCCTACAAGGGCAAGAACCCCCTCATCCTGGCCATCCCGCGCGGCGCCGTGCCCATGGCGAAAATCGTCGCCGCACAGCTGGGCGGCGAGTTCGACGTGGTGCTGGTGAGGAAGCTGGGCGCGCCGGGCAACCCGGAATTCGCCATCGGCGCCATCGACGAGACGGGCTGGGTCTACCTGGGCCCCTATGCCAGCATGGCCGAGGCGGGCGAGGCCTACATCCAGCAGGCGAAACAGCGCGAACTGGAGACCATCCGCAAGCGGCGCGCGCAATACTCGCCGCTGCATCCGCCCATCGATCCGAAAGGCCGCATCGTCATCGTCGTCGACGACGGGTTGGCCACCGGCTCGACCATGATCGCCGCGCTGCATGCGCTGCGCCAGCGCCAGCCGCAAAAGCTGGTCTGCGCCGTGCCGGTGGCGCCGCCGGACACGCTGGAGAAGGTCGCCGACAAGGCCGACGAGGTGGTGTGCCTCTATGCCCCGGAAAACTTCCAGGCCGTCGGGCAGTTCTACGCCGACTTCGGCCAGGTGGAGGACGAGGAAGTGATTGCCCTGCTGTCGGAAAGGCCGAAATCATGAGAATGCTGTCGATGCTGTTTGCCGCTGCCCTGGCCGGTTGCGGCGTTTCCGAAACCGCGACCGTCGCCGCGACCGTCGGCGCCGCCAAGGCCAAGGAGGCGGAGCAGGCGAAGTCCCTGCCCGCGCAGGTGCAGGGCAAGCTGGACGAGGCGGCCAAAGTGGCGGAACAGAAGCGCGAGGAGGCAGAAGGCCGCTGACGGTTCTGCCTAGCATGCCATTGAAATCCCGCCTTGCCGATGTCGCTCTGCCTGCGTGACCAAGGACGGTTCCGGGATCCGCGAGCTGATGCACCCCGATCGGCACGGCAACCGCAACCAGAGCCTGGCCGAAGCCCTCGTGCCGCCCGGCACACAGCCGTTAAGGATTCTCTGCAGCAGCAGTCCGGCCTGCCGTCACGAGGACACGGAGATTCTCGAAGCGGTGCCGAGGGGAAGCAAGCATGAAAGTCATCGGTGAATTCACGGAAAACAGCCAGGCCAACCGCTGCGCGCCGACGGCCGCCCCTACGTCGCCACATGGGAGTCGGACCCGGGATTCGTCGAGGTGCCCGGCCTGACGGAGTTCAGGGTGCGCGTGGACGACGAGTCAGGCAACGCGGTGCTCTACATGCGCTGGCTGCTGGCCGACGAGGTTGGCCTCGGCAAGACGATCGAAGCCGGCCTGCTCATCGCCCAGAAATGGGCCGAGCGCCGGCGCCGCATCCTCATCATCGTGCCCGCCAACCTGCGCAAGCAATGGCATCAGGAACTGGCGGACAAATTCGGCCTCCCGGCGATCATCCTTGAGGCCAGGTCTTTCCGGCAGGCGGTCAAGGATGGAAGACTCAACCCGTTCGACGCATCCCCCGACAGCATCGTCATCTGCTCCTACCAGTTCGCCGCCGGCAAGGCCGGGGCCGTCAGGGACGTCGCATGGGACCTGGTGGTCGTCGACGAGGCCCATCGCCTGCGCAATGTCTACAAGCCGGACAACAAGACGGCACGCATCCTGCGCGATGCCCTCTCCCATGCCCGCAAGGTATTCCTGACTGCCACGCCGCTCCAGAACACCTTGCTGGAGCTCTACGGCCTCGTCAGCTTCATCGACGATCGGGTTTTCGGCGACCTGGACAGTTTCCGCAGCCAGTTCGCCCAATTGCGCGAGGCCGGCAGTTTCGAGGCCCTGAAACAGCGCATCAACCCCATCTGCAAGCGCACCCTGCGGCGCCAGGTCGAGGCCTATGTCAAATACACCCGGCGCATTCCGCTGCTGCGCGAGTTCAGGCCCGGCGACGACGAAACCCGGCTCTACCACCTGGTTTCCGAATACCTCCGGCGCGACAGCCTG
>PNJM01000115.1 GCA_013821865.1 Rhodocyclaceae bacterium | reverse complement strand
CAGATCAAGCAGGCCGAGGATGCGCTGGGCAAGTATCCGAAGGATGTCGCAGCCGCCAAGGCCGCCTGGACCAAGGAAAAGGGCGTCGCCGCACGCGCCGCCCCGGTCAAGCCGCACGCCGAAGCCTTCGTCGGCAAGGATGATGCTGCCCGCTCGATTGCGCGCAACAACTTCCTCGCCCTGGTGCTTTGTCTGATGGTGGGCACGGCTGCCTTGCCGCACATCCTGATGCGCTACTACACCACGCCCAGCGTGAAGGATGCGCGACAGTCGGTGTTCTGGTCGCTGTTCTTCATCTTCCTGCTTTACTTCACCGCGCCGTCCCTGGCGGTGCTGGTCAAGTACGAGGTGTACCACAACGTGGTCGGCGGCTCGTTCGCGGCGATGCCGGCCTGGGTGGCAGCGTGGGCGAAGGTAGACCCGACCCTGATGAACATCTCGGACATCAACAAGGACGGCATCATCCAGTTGGCGGAGATCGTCATCGGCGGCGACCTGATCGTGCTGGCGACACCGGAGATCGCGGGCCTGCCCTACGTGATCTCGGGCCTGGTGGCGGCCGGCGGCCTGGCGGCGGCGCTCTCCACTGCGGACGGCCTGCTGCTGACCATTGCCAACGCCCTGTCGCATGACCTCTACTACAAGATGATCGACCCGCATGCCCCGACGACCCGCCGCCTGGCGATCGCCAAGGGCCTGCTGCTGGTGGTGGCCGTCATCGCGGCCTACGTCACCTCGCTGAAACCGGGCGACATCCTGTTCCTGGTGGGCGCGGCCTTCTCGCTGGCGGCTTCGGGCTTCTTCCCGGCCCTGGTATGCGGCGTGTTCTGGCGGCGCGCCAACAAGACGGGGGCCATCCTCGGCATGCTGGGCGGACTGGGTGTCTGCATGTACTACATGTACATCACCTACCCGTTCTTCGGCGGCGTTGCGGCGAACCAGTGGTTCAACATCGCGCCGATCTCGGCCGGCATCTTCGGCATCCCGGCGGGCTTCATCGGCGTCATCGTCGGCAGCCTGGTCACCGCGGAGCCGTCGAAGGAAGTTCAGGAACTGGTGGATCATGTGCGCTACCCGAGCCTGGCGGGCGACATCGATACCAGCATGAAGTAACAATCCCTGGAGGAGGGAAAGTTTCGGGCCCGCGCAAGCGGGCCCGTTTTTTTCAACTGTGCTCGGCCTGAATTTGGACAAGCATCGGTGATCAGGAATCGCAAGCGGGCGAGACGGCCTCCCGGTCATCCCGCGGGCGGGGAGTCAGATCGCGAGATCCTTTACCAGATGGATGAGGTCGCTGCGTTCGGCGTCCTGGATCAGCCGGCGGCACATCAAGGGATCGATGCGGTGCAGGTGGAGGACGATCTCCTTCACCTTGTCCGGGTTGTGCAGGTGGTGCTGCGCCATGCCGAAGGCGTACCAGGCATGGCCGTTCATGGGCTGCAGGCTGGACGCCTCCTCCAGCGACCGGGCGGCTTCTTCGTGCCGGCCCAGGGCCGCCTGCGCCAGGCCCATGCCGTACCAGGCACGGTCGATTTTCGGCTTCAGCCGCAAGGCCTCGGCAAAGGCGGCAATGGCTTCCTCGTATTTGCGCTGCTTGTCGCAAACGTAGCCCAGGTTGAAGCGCATCTCGGCATCATCGGGGGAGATTCGAAGGGCTTCGAGAAAATAGCGCTCGGCCTCTTCGAACCGCCCCTGCGAGGCGCTCAGGACGGCGATGCAGGCGGCGGCCTTGGCAAATCGCGGCTCGTGGCGCAGGGCGATGCGGTACTCCTCGATGGCCTTGGCCGGTTGTTTGAATATCTCAAAAAAGTAGCCGCGGTAGTAATGGCGCCATTGCTCGAAGTTCATGCGATCCCTTGGTGGAGAGTGCGACAAGGCATGAATTGTGGCGCTTTGCCGGGAGAGGTTCAAGTCGAAAAAAGCCGGGCGACCCGTTCGCACCGCGTGGTGCGAACGGGTCATCGGATACAATTCACGATCGGCGGCGGGGGGCTCGCCGCCGCTCCACAAGAGGGGAAACCATGACATCACCTGAACTGTTTCTGATCAGCGTCCTGCGGGCGCTGGTCGAGGTCGCGGGCTACACCCTGATCGGCCAGGGCATCGTGGCGCTGTTCGCCGGGAAGTCCCGCGACACCAATTTCGTCTATCGCCTGATGAAGACCGTCACCGACCCGGTGGTCAGGCTGGTGCGGCTCATCACGCCCCGCGTCATCCTCGACCGGCACATCCCCTTCGTCACCTTTTTCCTGCTGTTCTGGCTGTGGATAGGGCTGGCCGTGGCCAAGCGCTATGTCTGCGCGGCACAGGGCCTCGCCTGCGGCGCCTGACTGCGGTTATTTTCGGCTAAAGCTGGTAGTCGAGCTTGAGCCGGCTCTGCAGCTTGCGCGCCTGTTTGAAGGCTTCCTTCAGGATGTGGCGGTCGAGTTCGTTCAACTCATCCGGATCGATGCGGTTGGCGCCCGCCTGTTCGCCGTCGATCTTGTGCTGGTGGCGCAGGCGCAGCAGCTGGATGTAGTAGAAACCGTCGATGACCGCGGCGACATCGTCACTGCCCAGGTCCATGCTTGCGGCGACGGCCCGCAGGCGCTGCGCCGTGCTGGTATCCTCCGCTCCGCCGGCCAGCGCGAAAATGCGCGCCGCGTCGACGAAAGGACGCGAGCCGTACATTTTGAGATCGATGGTGTGCGGAAACTCCTTGTTGTCGTCGTACACAAAATCGCGGATGAACCCCAGCGGCGGCTGGCATTGCAGGGCATTCTCGGTCATCTGGCGCAGGAACAGGGGATTGCCGCCCGAGGCCGAGAGCAGCCACTCGCGCAGCGACTCCGACAGCTGCTCCTCGCCGTAGAGCGGACGGAAATCGAAGAAGATCGAAGCGAAGAGCAGTGCCTGCGGCTTTGCCTCGCGCATCCAGCCGGCGAACTTGCGCTGCCATTCGTCGAGCGACAGGCACCATTCCGGGTTGCCGGCCATGATATTGCCCTTGCACAGAGGGAAGCCGCAGGCGTCGAGCTTTTTGTTGATCGACTGGGCAAAGGGCAGGAAGCACTTGCGCGCCTCTTCCGCAGCCGCGGCGGCCGAAACCTCGAAAATGATGCCATTGTCCTGATCCGTACTGAAGGTCTGTTCGAAGCGGCCCTCCGAACCGAGCGCGATCCAGCACCATTTTATCCGGGGCAGCTCGAATTCCGGCAGCGTCAGTTCGATGATGCGCAGCGTCAGCAGGTCGTTCAGCGTGGAAATGAAATGCGTCAACTGCTCGGCGCCAATGCCCTGTGCCAGCATGTTGTCCGCCAGGCGGCGGATCTCCGCGGCCGAGTGTTTCAGGCTGTTGATGTCGTTCGCCGCGCGAATCTCGTTGCTGACCTCCTTGACGCCGACCCGCTGCAGCGCGAACAGGTCGTTCTGCGAGACGATGCCGACCAGCCGCCCCTCGCCATCCACCACGAGCAGATGGCGCAGCCCGCGCCGCGCCATCGTGAGCGCCGCCTGGTAAGCCGTCGCCTGCGGCTTGAGCGTGACCAGGTCGCGCGTCATGACATTGTCGATGGACTGCTCCAGGTCGCATTTCTGCAAGGCGATGCGGCGCAGCAGATCCTGCAGCGTGAATATCCCGACCGGGATGCCGGATTCCGCCTCGGCGACCACGATGGAACCGATGCGGTTGCGCTCCATCGCTTCCAGCGCCTCGCGCACGCTGGCCTGCGGCGTCACCGTCACCGGCGCGCGGCGAACCACGCTGGCGAGCGGGCTGTACATGGTCTGGTAGTCGGCCCTGGCGGCCTGGCGTGCCTGTTCTTCCATATTCAGTATTTCACCCTTGCATAGTAGGTGCGTTCGGCCGCTTCCCGCGCCTCGCGCAGCGTGCGGATGCCTTGTTCGGCCAGCAGCGGAATCATCTTGAGGAACACCTCTCCGGTGACGATGGCATCGCCCAGCGCGGTGTGGCGGCCGATGACGTTGACGCCGAAGCGCTCGGCGATGGCTTCCAGCCGGTGCGATTCCTGGTTGGGGTGAATCACGGCGGAGAGCAGCAGCGTGTCGAGCACCGGCTGGCGGAAGGTGACGCCGGTGGCCTCTTCCTTCATTTGCAGGAAGCGCATGTCGAAGGCGGCGTTGTGCGCCACCAGCACCGTGTCCTCGCAGAATTCTCGGAAGACCGGCAGCACCCGGTCGATGGTCGGCTGGCCCCGCACCATCTCCTCGGTGATGCCGTGAATCGGGATCGACTCGGGCCTGAGCGGCCGTCGCGGATCGATCAGCTGGTCGATGGCCTCGTTCTTGAGCAGCCGGCCGTTCACAATGCGGGTCGCGCCGATCTGGATGATTTCGTCGCCGGCCGAGGGCTCGAGGCCGGTGGTTTCGGTGTCGAACACCGTATACGTCAGCTGCGTCAGCAGGCGGTCGTCGAGGGCGCGCGTCTCCTCGGTCTGCCGGAACAGGTCGAAGTCGTAGTATTCCGGCCGGCTCTCGCCGCGCAGGAGGGTCGCGGGATCCACCGCCTCCTGCGCCGCCGCCGTGGGGATGAGCAGGCGGAAGAAGGAGCGGTGGGTGGCCTTGTCGCGCTGGAACCAGAGTTCGCCGCCGTGCCGCTCGATCACTTCGCGCAGCGTCAGCGGGCTGGTCTCGCCGCCGAAGTTCATCGGTTCCAGCTCCCACGTCACCAGCGTTTCCGTCCCGATCACGGCGCCGGACCAGATCAGGTCCAGGTGGGCCAGGCGCCCGGCCTGCCCCAGGCGGAAGCGGACTTCGCGCACGTCGAACTCGTCCTTCAAGCGCGAGGCGAGGTAGGTCAGGCCTTGCAGCAGCGAGAAGCTGTCCACCCTGATCCACAGGGCATCGACGACCTCCTCCGTCTTGGTCGGCAGATCCAGTTTCTGCTCGATGCGGCGCTGCGCCGCCTGGATGAGGTCGACGCCCAGCATGTCCTCCAGCGGCCAGCGCGCCCTCAGCGCATCGCCGAACTCGGTCATCGTCCTGTCGAGGCGCTGTCCCATCACCCCGACCTCGTCGCGGATGATGCCGACGAAGCGGTCGCGCTGCGCCGTTTCCATGTCCGGGTATTCGAGCAGATTCTCGACCGCGGCGCGGATGTTGGCGAGCGAGGCGCGGCTGCCTTCGGTCAGCGACTGCAGCAACTGATCGCGCCGGCTCTCGATCTCGAAGCTGCGCGTGATGTTGTCCAGCATCAGCACGTAGCCGCTGATGACGCGCTCGGCCTCTTCCGCCGCCGCGCCTTCGTGCCGCCCGACGCCCAGAACCGGGGCCATCTGCACGCGGATAAGCTGCCCGGCACGGGTGGTGGTGACGAAATTGGCGGACGGCTGGGCGCTGCCGCGGTTGAGCCGGTGCTGGATGTTGTCCAGCGCGTGGGCGATGAGATTACGCTCGAGGATCGCGAAAATGGAGCGTCCCAGGCCGATCAGCGCACCGCCCGCGGCGGAGGGCATGCCGTCGCCGAGCGCCTGGAACTGCAGGCGGGCACGATTGTTGTAGAGCAGAATGCGGCCGTCGAGATTGCACACGACGACGCTCTGGGTAAGTTCCGACATGAGCGCGCCGAGGCGGTTCTTTTCCTCCTCGATCGAGGCCTTGGCTTCGCGGATTTTCTCCCCGACGTCGCGCTCCAGGGCTTCGCGCTGCGCCGCGAGCGCATTGACCACTTGCGCAAGGATCCTGATCTCCGGCGCCCCCACCTCCTTCAGCCGCAGTTCCGGATTGGAATTGACCATCACCAGGGCCTGTTCGCGCAGGCTGAGCGGCGCCAGCACATAGGCACGGTACAGCGACTGCACGACAAAACCGAGTATCGCCCACGAGATCAGGATGACGAAGATGGCCAGTCCGTAGCGGTCTTCCAGGATCGCCAGGACGGCCTGCCTTTCCGGTTCCTGCATGTCGGCCCACAAGGCCACCCCGAGGGCGCTGAACAGCCCGGCCAGCAGCACATACAGTCCGCCCAGCGCCAGGACAAGCTTGAGCTTCTTGTTCATCACATCCTAAGCTGGACCGAGCAGTTGCCGTACCTGGGCGACAAGGTCCTTGGTCGAGAAAGGCTTGGTCATGTAGGCATCGGCGCCGAGCGCCAGTCCCTTGGCGACCTCCGTGTCGCGGCCCTTGGCGGTGAGCATCACCACCTTGACCGCCTGCCATTGCGGCTTTGCGCGTATCTGCTGGCAAACCTCGAAGCCATCCTTCTTCGGCAGCATGATGTCGAGCAGGACCAGATCCGGCGGCATCGCGGCCATGGCCGCCAGCGCGGCTTCGCCGTCGGTGACCACGGTCACGTCGAAGCCTTCGCGCTTCATCAGAAACTCGAGCGACACCACGATGTTGGGCTCGTCATCCGCTATCAGGATTCGTTTCGCCATATGCGCTTGCTCCTGCTCAGGACTTGTCCGCGCCATTATTCCCGGCGGGTTCAAAGGGAAGTGTAAACGAGAACACCGCCCCGCATCCCGGCTCGCTCTCCACCCAGAGCCGGCCGCCGAAATGCTCGACGATCTGCCGGCTGATGGGCAGTCCCAGGCCCGTGCCCTGCGGCTTGTCGGTCAGGGTATCGCCCACCTGCCGGAATTTCTCGAAGATGATCATCTGGTCCGCGACGCTGATGCCTGGCCCGTTGTCCCGCACATCCACCCGCAGACCTGCCCGCTCCGGGCGCAGGGACACCTGCACCCTTCCCTCGCCCGGATTGCAGAATTTCACCGCATTCGATAGCAGGTTCAGCATGACCTGGATCAGGCGATCGCGGTCGGCCAGGACGGGCGGCACGCTTTCGGACAGGTCCAGATTCAGTTCGACCTGCCTGTCCTTGAAAAGCTGGTGGGTCGCATCGAGCGATTCCTGGATCACCTCGCGCATGTTCAGTTCCGAGGTGTGCCACTCGGCGTTGCCCGACTCGATCTTGGCCATGTCGAGCACCTGGTTGATCAGCCGGGTCAGCCGCTCCGTTTCCTTGACGATGATGGCGAGGAATTTCCTGCGCTCGGCGAGGTCGGTTTTCGGATCTTCAAGGAGGATCTCCGAGAAGGCGCGGATCGAGGTGAGCGGTGTGCGCAACTCGTGCGTCACGGTGGAAATGAAGTCGTCCTTCATGCGGTCGAGTTCCTTGAGGCGCTCGTTCGCCGCGCGCAATCCGGCGGTGGCGGCCTCCAGTTCGCGCGATTTCTCCTCCAGTTCGCGCGAGTAGGCCCGCACCTGCGAGGCCTCGTCCAGGATGTTCATCACCTCGTCCAGGCCGAGCGGCTCCTCCTGCACCACGGAGGCCACCATCACCCGCGCCGAGGCGCCGCCGATGGCGCCGGCCAGCAGGGTTTCCGCGTAATGAACCAGGTCGGCATCGGCCCGCAGTTCGTCGATCGAGGAGAGCCCGCGCCGGCGGGCGAACGCAAGGAAGGCTCCGCGCGCGCGCTCCGGGCCGAGAAAGCGGCCGATCAGCGGCAGCAGATCGCCGACCTGGGCGCTGCCGCGCCAGACACGGGAGCGCTCGGCACCACTCGTATGGCGGAAGACATCCACGAACAGCGTCGCCTGGCTGGTCTCCACCACGCCGGGACGCGCCCGCAGCGACACGGCGACATAGCAGCCGATGTTGGCGAACATGCTCCAGAACAGGCTGTGCGATATCTCGTCCAGCCCGGACAGGCCGAAAAGCTGCTGGGGCCTGAGCAGCGCGATGCCCAACAGGCCTTCCTGGAGAAACCCGGAGGGAAGCCAGCCCGACTTGGCGAAGGAAGGCAGCAGGAGCGTATAAGCCCACACGGCGAAGCCGGCCAGCAAGCCGGCGATCGCCCCGTTGTGCGTGCCGCCCTTCCAGTAGATGCCGCCGAAAATGGCCGGCGCGAATTGGGCCACCGCGGCGAAGGAGATCAGGCCGATGGCGACCAGCGCATAGGCCTCGCCCGCCGCACGGAAGTAGATGTAGCCCAGCATCAGGATGGCGGCGATGGCCCAGCGGCGGATGGAGAGCAGCAATCCCGAGAGGTCCTGCTGCTCGTTCAGGCGCAGCGGCTTCATGCGCAGCAGGGCGGGCATGACGAGGTCGTTGCAGATCATGGTGGACAG
>PNJM01000114.1 GCA_013821865.1 Rhodocyclaceae bacterium | reverse complement strand
CTGCACGGTCATCCGGTTGCGGATGGCGAGCGCCGCCGTCTGGATGAGTTCGCCCGCCTCCGGGGCCACCGCCTGCACCCCGATCAGACGACCCGAGCCCGCCTCGGCGACCAGCTTGATGAAACCGCGCGTGTCGAAGTTGACGAGCGCGCGCGGCACGTTGTCCAGCGTGAGCGTACGGCTGTCGGTCTCGATCGCATCGCGGTGCGCTTCCGCCTCGCTCAAGCCCACGGTGGCGACCTGCGGATCAGTGAACACCACGGCCGGCATGGCTGTCAGATCGAGGGCGGCGTCACCCCCCGTCATGTTGATCGCCGCGCGGCTGCCGGCCGCCGCCGCCACATAGACGAATTGCGGCCGGTCGGTGCAGTCGCCGGCGGCGTAGATGTGCGGCGCGCTGGTGCGCATGGCCTTGTCGATGACGATGGCGCCCTGCGTAGTGACGGCAACGCCCGCCGCCTCCAGCGCCAACCTGCGCGTATTGGGCGCCCGGCCGGTGGCGACCAGCAGCTTGTCGGCGCGCAGCTCGCCCTGAGCGGTGCCGAGCACGAATTCCCCATCCGCATAGGCGGCGTGGCTCGCCTGGGTGTGTTCCAGCACCGCGATGCCCTCGGCGCGGAACGCGGCCGTGACGGCCTCACCGATGGCCGGGTCCCCGCGGAAGAACAGCGTGTGGCGCGCCAGGATCGTCACTTTGCTGCCCAGCCGGGCGAAGGCTTGCGCCAGTTCCACCGCCACCACCGACGAACCGATCACGGCCAGGCGCGCGGGAATCGTTGGGCTTTCCAGCGCCTCGGTGGAGGTCCAGTAGGGGGTGTCGTTCAAGCCGGGGATCGGCGGAATCGCCGGACTAGCGCCGGTGGCGATGAGGCAGCGGTCGAACGCCACCTCGCGCTCATCGCCTTCGGCCAGGCGCACGATGAGGCTGCGGCCGTCCTTGAAGCGGGCCTCGCCGCGCAGCACGGTGATGGCCGGGCTGCCTTCCAGGATGCCCTCGTACTTGGCTTGGCGCAGTTTATCGACGCGCGCCTGCTGCTGGGCCAAGAGCTGCTCGCGCAGGATCGTCGGCGAGGCAGCTTCGATGCCGCCGTCGAACGGGCTTTCCCGGCGCAGATGGGCGATGTGGGCGGCGCGGATCATGATCTTGGACGGCACGCAGCCCACATTGACGCAGGTGCCGCCGAGGGTAGAGCGCTCGATGAGGGTGACGTGCGCGCCGCGCTCTGCGGCCTTGAGCGCCGCCGCCATCGCCGCGCCGCTGCTGCCGATCACGGCCACCCGCATCCCTGCAATGTGTAGTGCAATCGCCTCAGTCATGCCGGATTCCTTACTGCTTGACGGTGCTTGGGTTCTGCCATGAGGTTCGCCTTTCGAGTGTCCGCTTGATGCTGTAACGTTACCTCCGTAGTTGAGCTGGAGGACGGCACCCATTGCAGCGAGGCGGCCGAACTCGCCGCCCTGCGGCTGGCCGACGTGCGAACCCGCTTGGCAGACCTCACGCGCATGGAGGCAGTGCTTTCAAAGCTGCTGAACGAGTGCAGTGCGCATCACGGCAGTGTCTCCTGCCCGCTCATTGCCGCCTTGCACTGCTGGTAAGGCCAGGATGAACGTGGCCTCAACCAGGGTCGGCGTACTGGCCCTCGGTAAGCTTCGCCTGTGCCGCTGCGAGACGGGCGATCGGCACGCGCGGGCCGGAGCAGGACACATAGTCCAGGCCGATGTGGTGGCAGAAGCGGATCGAGGCCGGATGGCCACCGTGCTCGCCGCAGATGCCGATCTTGAGATCGGGGCGGGTCTTGCGGCCGTTATCCACGGCGATCTTCATCACCTGGCCGACGCCCTTGACGTCGAGCACCTCGAACGGGTTGTCCTGCAGGATCCCGGTTTCGTTGTAAGCGGGCAGGAACTTGTTCTCCGCATCCTCGCGGCTGAAGGAAAAGGTGGCTTGGGTCAGGTCGTTGGTGCCGAAGGAGAAGAATTCCGCCATCTCCGCCATGCGTCCGGCGCGCATGCAGGCGCGCACCACTTCGAGCATGGAGCCGAACTTGTAGCGCACATTGATGCCGTGGATCAGCTCGACCACCTTGTGCAGGCGCTGCACATAGCCGTGGATGCGCCGCAGCTCCTCGACGGTGGCAACCTGCGGCACCATGATCTCCGGATAGATCTCCAGTCCTTCCCTGGCGCACAGTGCAGCGGCTTCCAGGATCGCCTGGATCTGCATCGAATAGATCTCGGGATAGGTGATGCCGAGTCGCACGCCGCGGTGGCCCAGCATCGGGTTGACTTCCGACAGGGCGCGCACCTTCTTGAGGATCTTCTCCTTCTTGTGGATGACATCTTCTTCGAGGTGCGATTCCTTGAAGGCATGCAGCCCGTCCATCAGCTTGACCAGGCCGTCGGCGTACTGCTGGTACAGCCTCGGGTTGAGCAGCTTCAGGGTCTCCGGCAGTTCCTCCAGTCCCTTGATGGTGTCGCGCAGGTGGTGCAGGTGGGCGATTTCCAGCTCGAGCTGGGAGGCGGTGGGCAGGAATTCGTGCATCGGCGGATCGAGCAGGCGCACTGTCACCGGCAGCCCCTTCATGGCCTTGAAGATGCCCTTGAAGTCGGCGCGCTGGATGGGCAGCAGGCGGTCGAGCGCCGCCTGGCGCTCCTCCTGCGTCTCGGCCAGGATCATCTCCTGCACGATGGGCAAGCGGTCGGTGCTGTTGAACATGCGCTCGGTGCGGCACAGGCCGATGCCCATGGCGCCGTAGGCACGCGCCCGCGCGGCATCCTCCGGCGTGTCGGCGTTGGCCATGACCTGCATGCGCGAGGCCTCGTCGGCCCAGGCGAGCAGCGTGGTCATTTCGTCGCTGACCTGGGCCTCGACGGTCGGCACTTCGCCGGCATAGACATGGCCGCTGCCGCCGTCGATGGTGATGACGTCGCCTTCGTGCAGCGTGGCCTCGCCGATCACGGCGCGGCGGGCGACGACATCGATGACGATCTGCTCGCAGCCCGAGACGCACGGCTTGCCCATGCCGCGCGCCACCACCGCGGCGTGCGAGGTCTTGCCGCCGCGGCTGGTGAGAATGCCCTGCGCCTGGAAGAAGCCGTGGATGTCCTCCGGCTTGGTTTCCTCGCGCACGAGGATGATCCGCTCACCCATCCTGCCGCGCGACTCTGCCGTGTCCGCATCGAACACGATCTTGCCGGAGGCGGCGCCGGGCGAGGCCGGCAGCCCCTGCGCCAGCGACTTGCCGCGGAACGCAGGCGAGAGCTGCGGCACCAGCAGCTGTTCCAGCATCGCCGGCTCGATGCGCAACAGCGCGCGCTCCTTGGCGATGAGCCCTTCGCGGAACATTTCCACGGAGGTGCGCACCATGGCGCGGGCATTCATCTTGCCGTTCCGGGTCTGCAGGCAGTAGAGCCGCCCCTTTTCGATGGTGAATTCGAAATCCTGCACCTCGTGGTAATGGGACTCCAGCCGGTTGTGCAGCTCCATCAACTGCCGGTAGATCTCCGGCATTTCCTGCTCCATCTCGGCGATCGGCTTCGGCGTGCGGATGCCGGCCACCACGTCTTCGCCCTGGGCATTGACGAGATATTCGCCGTAGATGATGTTCTCGCCGGTGCCCGGATTGCGCGTAAAGCCGACGCCGGTGCCGGAATCGTTGCCCATGTTGCCGAACACCATGGCGCACACGTTCACCGCCGTGCCGTTGGCCATGTCACGCGTGATCCTGAACTGCTTGCGGTAATCCACCGCGCGCTTGCCCATCCAGGAGCGGAACACCGCCCCGACCGCGATTTCCAACTGCTCGTAGGGATCGGCCGGGAACGGCTTGCCGGTGTGGCGCTGGATGATGGCGAGGAATTCCCCGGCCAGCTCCTTTAGGTGCCCCGTGGTGAGGTCGATGTCCTGCAGCGCGCCGTACTTCTTCTTGACGGCGTGCATTTTCTCGTCGAAGGCCTCGTCGGCTATGCCCAGCGCGATCTTGCCGAACAACTGGATGAAGCGCCGGTAGGCGTCGTAGGCAAAGCGTTCGTTGGCGGTCTGCCTGATCAGGCCGGCAAGCGAGCTTTCGTTGAGGCCCAGGTTGAGGATGGTGTCCATCATGCCCGGCATGGACATCGCCGAGCCGGAGCGCACCGACACCAGCAGCGGATTGTCGGCGCTGCCGAAGCCCTTGCCGGTCTTCTTCTCCAGCGCCTTCATGTGCGGCTTGATGTCGTCCATCAGGCCGTCCGGCAACCGGTTGTGCTCAAGGTAGGCCAGGCAGGCCTCGGTGGTGACAGTGAAGCCCGGCGGGACGTTCAGGCCGATCTGCGTCATCTCGCACAGATTGGCGCCCTTGCCGCCCAGCAGCATCTTGTTCTTGCCGTCGCCGGCCTCGAAATCGAAAATGAATTTGCGGGAGTTCATGTCGAACCAGGCCTCGTTGAAAATGGTGCATTGCAGTGTGCCATGCGCGACCTCGGAAAACCATGAATCGCGATCGGGAACTGTTCGCATCTCCTTGCAGCCTCATATTACAGCCTCATTGTGCACCGCGTCTTTTTTCCGCAACAATTGTGGAGTAGGCTGGTCTTCCAATCCGCAATGGAGGTTTACCATGGCCTCAACCCAGCCGATCGGCACTCTCTCGGAATGCTACGCCCAGGCCCTGATGATCGAGCGCGAAGCGGCGGCACGCTGCAGCGAATTCGCCGAATTTCTCGAGGATCACGGAGCGCTTGCGACTGCGGCGGTATTCCACAAGCTCGCCCGTTACGAGCAGCACCATGCCAACGAACTCGCCCGGCGCGCGGAGGGAGTTCCCCTGCCGGACCTGCGCCAGTGGGAGTTCAGCTGGCTGGACGACGCGCCGCCGGAACAGGTTTCCCGCGAGTTCGTCTTCCACCTGATGACGCCCTACCACGCCATCAAGATCGCGCTCGAAGCGGAGCGGCGCGCCAAGACCATGTTCGCGCGCGTCGCCGGCACGACGGATGATCCCGAGATAAAGGTGCTCGCGGAAGAACTGGCCGCCGAGGAAAGCGAGCACGTCAACTGGCTGGAGGATGCCCTCGCCAAGGCGCCGCGACCCCTGGTTTCGGAAGCGGATTTCGAGCAGATGCTGAGCCGCTAAAGCGGCTCGCCGGCTTCAGCCCACGCCTTCGGCCGCTCCCGCGGATGTCATCTCCGCACGGATGCCGCCACGAACCTTTCGCCGCCGACGAATCCCTCCTATCATGGTGGGCCATGAACCCCAGACTCCTTTCCCTGCTCGCCGGCCTCGCCCTGCTGCCCGCAACCGCCTCGGCCCAGACCCATGCTTCGGCCGAACAATGGCCCGGACGCGTCGTGCTGGTGCCCTTTTCCGTGGAGCGTCCGCCAGGCGATGGCTGGATCCTCATGGGCCGCTCTGAAACCGCGGTCACGTTCATGCGCAATGGCGCCGGCGCCGGGCATGGGTTCGTGGCGCGCGCCATTGCGAAACCGGCCGACCAGCCGGTCAAGACCACCGAGGCGCTGCTCGAACTGGTGCGCGGCCAGATGCGACGCAGCCTGGACGACAAGCGCTTCCGCAGCGTGACCGAGGAAGCGCGCATCGACGCATCGGTGCGGGAGAAATGCGTGCGCTTCCGCCAGAAGGCCGAGCACCACGGCGCTCCCGCACAGCCGGGCAACACTTTTCCCGTCATCGACCTGCGCGGCCGCACCTGCGTGCATCCGGACGACGAGCGCATGCTGGTCGACGTGACGTATTCGGAAGGGACACCGCCCGGCAAGCCTGGCGCCGACATCGCCGCCGACGCGGACAAATTCATCGCCGGCGTGCGCTATCACGTGCCGCTGCGTGGCGAGGGCTGGCGCCCCCTTGCCGAAAAAGGCGACATCAACGCCCAGGCCTGGCTCGGCCTCGCCCACCTCACGGGCCGCGGCGTGGTCTCGATGGACGAGGCCGAGGGCGCCGCCTGGGTGCGCAAGGCGGCCGAGGGCGGCAACCTGGAAGCGCAGGCACTGCAAGGCCTGTTTCACTTCAGCGGACACGGTGCGGCCAAGGATGCGCAGGAGGCGCTGAAATGGCTGCGTCCCGCCGCGGAGAAGGGCTATCCGAAGGCCGAGGGCCTGCTCGGGTTCGTGCTGGTCACGGCCGAGGAAGTGCGCAATACCGCCGAAGGCATGCGCTGGCTGAAAAAGGCCGCGCAGGACGGCGACCCGTTCGCGCAATTGCAGATGGGGGAACGCCTCGTCGCGGGCAAGGCCGGCCTGGAAAAGAACGAAACCGACGGAATCGCCTGGTACCGCAAGGCGGCCGAGCAGGGCAACGCACGGGCGCAATATGTTCTCGGCATCGTGCACGCGGCCGGCCTGGACGCAACGAAGGATATGGAACGGGCGCGCTTCTGGCTCCAGCTCGCTGCAGCACAAGGAAGTACGGAGGCGAAGAAAGCCCTCGATTCACTGCAGCAGCAACCGCCGCCCGCTGCCAAAGATCAGTAGGCCAAAAAGCCGGCAGTCAGCCGGCCTTGCTGTTCTGCGCTCAGTGTTTGGTGCCGCGACCGATCATGGAAACGGGGAACACCACCTCGGCCGCTGCGTGCTTCAGCGGCGAACCCTGGTAGTCGGGCATCTGCGGCGCCTCGGTGCCCGAGGCGGCGACGAGCTTGCCGATCAGCACCTGCACCTGGTCGGTGAACCAGCCTTCCTCATAGCGCGTCGGCAGGAAGCGCAACTCCTTCACTCGCCCGGGTATCTCGTCGGCGGCGTATATGTCGTCCGCCGCATAGGCGCCGGAAAAGAAGCGGCCGGCGATGAAGCGCATGAAGAAGCCGCCCTTGCCGTCGGCAGCCAGCACGAAGACGCGCGCACCGGAAGGCGACTCTTCGTCGTCCTCCTCGAAAACCGGGGTCACCGCGAATGCCGCCGCATTGCGCTGGACGACATAGGCAACGGCCTCGTCGAAGCTCAAGCGCGTGTCGTCGATTTGCGCGCTGGCAGCGTCCTGTTGTTTATCCTGAGTATTCATGCCGGATTCTCTGCTGGTTAATTAGCAAATAATAAAATATTAACCTACCATTTCACTCGGGTATTGGCAAGCTGATCGACTGCTAGAATCCTTCACGCAATCCCGCCACCGCAACCTCTCCCCAATGCAATGCCCGACAAAATAGAAGGCGGCGCCATCGTCATCCATGGTGCCCGCCAGAACAACCTCAAGAACCTGACGCTCAGCGTCCCGACCAACCGCCTCGTGGTGGTGACGGGCGTATCGGGCTCCGGCAAGTCTTCGCTCGTCTTCGATACCCTCTATGCCGAAGGCCAGCGCCGCTACGTCGAGACCTTCTCGCCCTATGCGCGCCAGTTCCTCGACCGCATGGACAAGCCGCAGGTCGACTCCATCTCGGGCATTCCGCCTGCCATCGCCATCGACCAGACCAACCCGGTGCGCACCTCGCGCTCCACCGTCGGCACGATGACCGAGCTGAACGACCATGTGAAGCTGCTCTACGCCCGCGCCGCCCGGCTCTTCTGCCGCGGCTGCGGCCGGCCGGTGAAGCGCGACACGGCGGAGACGATTTGCGCCGATCTCGCCGCCCGCGCGCAGGCAGCCGGCGATCCGCAACTGATCGTCGCCTTCCCGGTCGCGGTGCCGCACAACTTCAGCGAGGAGGAGGTGCTGCGTCTGCTGGAAGGCCAGGGCTACACGCGCATCCATGCCCGCCACGGCAGCGTGCTGCAGGTCGTGCAGGACCGCCTGCGCATGTCGAAGGCCGAACGCGCGCGGGTGATCGAGGCGCTCGAAGCGGCCCTGCGCGTGGGACACGGGCGCGTCAACGCCTATCCGCTCGGCGAGGCCGGCACCGAGCTGCCCCCATGGAAATTCAGCAGCGACCTCCATTGCGCCGACTGCGACATCCATTACCAGGAGCCGACGCCCAGCGCCTTCTCGTTCAATTCGCCCATCGGCGCCTGCGAAACCTGCCGCGGCTTCGGCCGCTCGATCGGCATCGACTACGGCCTCGTGGTGCCTGACGAATCGAAGACGCTGCGCGACGGTGCGGTGAAACCCTGGCAGACCGAGTCCTACCGCGAGTGCCAGGACGACCT
>PNJM01000113.1 GCA_013821865.1 Rhodocyclaceae bacterium | reverse complement strand
GCTGCGCAGCGCCAGGGTGTTGGGCAGGTATTCCTTGATGGCGACCGGCGCGCCTTCCCCGTCGAAGGCCAGGTAGACGATGGAGAAGCCGCCCAGCGAGAGCTGGCGCTCGATGCGGTATTCCTCGAGCTGATATCCCGGCGCAAGGGGAACGTTTGCTTGTGGCGGCATGATGCAAGGCGTTAAGATACGCGCATGATTGTCTCATTATTTCCGCGGTGCCGTAAGCGGCCGCGCGCCAGGGTGGCCCCATGATATACAGCATGACCGGATATGCCGTGCAGATGCGCGACATCGGGCGCGGCATCCTGCATCTGGAGCTGCGCACGGTCAACTCGCGCTACCTCGACATGAACTTCCGCATCGCCGAGGAAGTGCGCATCGTCGAGCCTTCGCTGCGCGAGCTGATCGCGACGAAGCTCAACCGCGGCAAGGTCGACTGCCGGCTCAACCTGCTGCCCTCCACGGCCGCGCCGCGCGAGGCCTCGCTCAACCGGGCCCTGCTGATCCAGCTCGGCACGCTGCAGCAGGCGGTGCAGGACCAGATTGCCGACGCGGCGCCGCTTTCGGTGGCCGAGGTTTTGCGCTGGCCCGGCATGATGGGCGACGAGCAGCTCGGTGCCGAGACCTTGCAGAAGGAATGCGCGGCGCTGGCCCTGTCGGCGCTCGACGAGCTGCTGGCGACGCGGGGGCGCGAAGGCGGGAAGCTGGCGGCGACGATCACCGAGCGGGTGGCGCGCATGCGCGCCCTGGTGGCCGAGGCGGGGCCCAGGGTGCCGCAGGCGATTGCCGATTACCAGGAGCGGCTGGCGGCACGGCTGCGCGAGGTGCTGGCGAGCCAGGACGAAGAGCGCATCCGCCAGGAAGTCGGCCTGTTCGCCGCGAGGATCGACGTGGCCGAGGAGATTTCCCGCCTGACTGCGCATCTCGACGAAGTGGCGCGCGTCGTCGCCAAGGGCGGCGCGGTCGGCAAAAGGCTGGATTTCCTCATGCAGGAGCTCAACCGCGAGGCCAACACGCTGGCTTCGAAGTCGGTGTCGACCGAGATCACCGGCATCGCGGTGGAGCTGAAGCTGCTCATCGAGCAGATGCGCGAACAGGTGCAGAACATAGAGTAAGGAGTAAGGGGTGAGGAGTGGAGACGGCGCAGGTTTTGCCCCTCACTCCTCACTCCTCGCCAACATGACAGGCAACCTCTTCATCGTCGCGGCGCCCTCGGGCGCGGGCAAGACCACGCTGGTCGGCATGCTGCTCGAGCGCGACCCGCAGATCCGGCTCTCCATTTCCCACACCACCCGGGCGCCCCGTCCGGGCGAAGTGAACGGCCGCGAGTATCACTTTATCGACGCGGCGACCTTCCTCGCCATGCGCGGGCGCGGCGACTTTCTCGAAAGCGCCGAGGTGCACGGCAACCACTACGGCACCTCGCGCGTCTGGATCGAACAGCAGATCGCGGCCGGCCAGGACATCCTGCTCGAAATCGACTGGCAGGGTGCGCAGCAGGTGCGCGCCCTGTTTCCCGGCAGCATCGGCATCTTCATCCTGCCGCCCTCGGTCGAGGAACTCGAGCGGCGCCTGCAGGGCCGCGGCCAGGACAGCGCCGAGATCATCGCCCGTCGCGCGGCTGCGGCCCTGACCGAAATGCGCCATGTGAACGAGTTTGAATATGTTATTATTAACAATAAGTTGCCAGAGGCCATCGAAGACCTCCAGACCGTGGTACGCTCGATCCGGTTGCGCTATGCCTCACAGCTGGCACGCCACCGCGAGCTTTTCTCGTTTCTCGAACAGGACAGATAGGAACCAACATGGCCCGCATTACCGTAGACGATTGTCTCAAGAGGATTCCGAACCGCTTCCAGCTCACCCTCGTCGCCACCTATCGCGCACGCCAGCTTACCGTCGGCGCGTCGCCGATGCTGGAGGGCGAGAAGGACAAGCCGACCGTGATCGCGTTGCGTGAAGTCGCCGCCGGCAAGGTCGGGCTGGAAATTCTCAACCGCGGCGGAGCTTGAGCGCGGTGGCGCGGCTGATGGTCAATCGACATGCAAGTCGCCGCGTCCTCTTCCGGACCCACCCATCCCCAGCCGACCGAGGCTGAACTCGCGGTTCATCTGGCGAACCTCAAGGAACTCCTCGCCACCTATCTCAAGCCCGAGGACATCGACAAGGTCGAGGCCGCGTTCCGCTTTTCGGCGGAGGCGCACCGCGGCCAGTTCCGCGTCAGCGGTGACCCCTACATCTCGCACCCGCTGGCCGTCACCGGCCTGCTGACCGCCTGGCACCTCGATGCGCAGGCGCTCTCGGCGGCGCTGCTGCACGACGTCACCGAAGATACCGAGATCACCAACAAGGAGATCGGCGAGAAGTTCGGCAAGGTGACGGCCGATCTGGTCGACGGCGTCTCCAAACTGGACAAGATCGAGTTCCAGTCGATCGAGGACGCCCAGGCCGAGAACTTCCGCAAGATGCTGCTGGCGATGGCGCGCGACGTGCGCGTCATCCTCATCAAGCTGGCCGACCGCCTGCACAACATGCGCACGCTGGACGCGGTGCGGCCGGACAAGCGCCGCCGCATCGCCCGCGAGACGCTGGACATCTACGCGCCGATCGCCAACCGGCTCGGCCTGAACAACCTCTACCGGGAACTGCAGGAGCTGGCTTTCCGGCATCTCTACCCGATGCGCTACCGCGTGCTGGCCAAGGCCATCAAATCGGCGCGCGGCAACCGGCGCGAGGTGGTCAGCAAGATACTGAAGGCGATCAAGGGGCGGCTGGCCGACGCCGGCATCGAGGCCGAGGTGAGGGGGCGCGAGAAGCACCTCTACGGCATCTACCGCAAGATGCGCGGCAAATCCCTCTCCTTCTCGCAGGTGCTCGACATCTACGGCTTCCGCGTCATGGTCAAGGACGTATCCAGCTGCTACCTCGCGCTGGGTGCGCTGCACAGCCTGTACAAGCCGGTACCGGGCAAGTTCAAGGACTACATCGCCATCCCCAAGGCCAACGGCTACCAGTCGCTGCACACCACGCTGATCGGCCCCTATGGCACGCCGGTCGAGGTGCAGCTGCGCACCACCGAGATGAACCACGTTGCCGAGAGCGGCGTCGCCTCGCACTGGCTGTACAAGGACGACAAGTCGCTTTCCGAACTGCAGCAGAAGACGCACAAGTGGCTGCAGTCGCTGCTCGAACTGCAGTCCGCCTCGGGCGACTCGGCCGAGTTCCTCGAGCACGTCAAGATCGACCTCTTCCCGGGCGAGGTGTATGTGTTTACGCCCAAGGGCAAGATACTGGCCATGCCGCGCGGCGCCACCGCCGTCGATTTCGCCTATGCCGTGCACACCGACATCGGCAACCGCTGCGTCGCCTGCCGCATCAACTACGAACTGATGCCGCTGCGCACCGAGCTTCGCAACGGCGACCGCGTCGAGATCATCACGGCCGCCCACGCCAATCCCAACCCGGCCTGGCTGTCCTACGTCAAGACGGGCAAGGCGCGCTCGCAGATCCGCCATTTCCTCAAGACCATGCAATACGAGGAGTCGACCGCCCTCGGCGAGCGGCTGCTGGGGCAGGCGCTGCGGCCGTTCGACCTCGGCCTGGGTGAAATCGAGGCTGCGGTATGGGACAAGTTCGTGCATGAATGCGGCGCCAAGTCGAAGAAGGAGATCCTCACCGACATCGGCCTGGGCAAGCGTCTGCCGGCCATCATTGCGCGCCGGCTTGCCTCCGGCCGCGACGAGGCGAGCGGCATCGTCGAGACCAGGCCGCAGGCGCCGATCCTCATCCGCGGCACGGAGGGCATGGCTGTCCAGCTTGCCAAGTGCTGCCGCCCGATCCCCGGCGACCCCATCATCGGCGTGATCAAGAAGGGTCTCGGCCTCGTCGTGCACCTGGCCGATTGCCCGAGCATCGCCAAGACGCGCGGCGAGCGCGCCAAGTGGGTCGACGTCGAGTGGGAACGCGATTCCGGCCGCCTGTTCGAGGTGGCGATCAAGGTCGAGGCGGAGAACCGCCGCGGCGTGCTGGCCAAGGTCGCCGCCGACATCGCCGAGGCCGGCTCCAATATCCAGTATGTCAGCATGGACGAGGAGCGCGGCATCTACACCGCGCTCTACTTCACGCTGCAGGTATCGAACCGCGTGCATCTGGCCCGCATCATGCGCAGCCTGCGCCACATTCCCGAGGTGGTGCGGATCTCGCGGGTCAAGGGCGAGGCGTGAGGTAAAATGCGCACACCCGCTTTGAATCACCCTTGAAGGCTTACCCATGGCAACCTACGAGTCCGAGCACACCAAGTTCATGCGCGAATGGCTGGAAAAGCATCCCGAGGAGATCCAGGTGCAGAAAGCCGGCCGCGCCCTCTGGTGGGACAAGCAGCCGGTCGATCCGGCAGAACAGCAGCGCCTGAAGGAGTCGAAGGTGCCGCAGAAGAGCTACTACTACCTTTGATCGGTTTCGAGTCTGGGGTTTCGGGTTTCGAGTTGGCGCGCCGTGGGCGCGCCTGATTTTCAACTCGCAACTCAGAACGCGAAACCCGAAGCTTCTTTGTTAGCTCCTTCCATTGTCTTTGTCGATCTCGAGACCACCGGCGCCAACCCGGTGCACGACCGCGTCATCGAGGTCGGCATCGTCAAGGTCACGGACGGGCGGCTCGATTTCGAGTGGTCCTCGCTGGTCGATCCGGGCGAGCCCATTCCTTCGATGATCCAGGGCATCACCGGCATCACCGATGCCATGGTGCGCGGCGCGCCGTGCTTCGGGCAGATCGCCGGAGAAGTGCGCGACCTGCTCGAAGGCAGCCTTTTCGTCGCCCACAACGCCCGCTTCGACTACGGCTTCCTGAAGAACGAGTTCCGCCGCCTCGGCATGCCGTTCCAGCCGCGCGTGCTGTGCACCGTCAAGCTCTCCCGCGCGCTCTACCGCGAGCACCACAAGCACGGCCTCGACGCGGTGATCGCCCGCCACAACCTCTCCTGCGACGCGCGCCACCGCGCGCTGGGCGACGCTCGCGTGCTGTGGGATTTCGTGCGGCTCATCCAAGCCGAAAAATCTCCCGAAGAGATCGCCGCGGCGATGACGAAGGCCATGAAGACCCCCACCCTGCCCTCCGGGCTGGAACGCGCCGTCCTCGATGCGGTGCCGGAGGGGCCGGGCGTCTATCTCTTCTACGGCGAGAATTCACAGGCGCCTGGCGGCTCGAGCGAGCCGCTGCTCTACATCGGCAAGGGCGTGAACATGCGCGCACGGGCGCAGTCGCACTTCGCCGCCGATCATTCGGGCGGCCGCGCCATGCGCATCGCGCAGGAAGTGAAGCGCATCGAGTGGGTCGAGACCGCCGGCGAGCTGGGCGCGCTGCTCATGGAGGCGCGGCTCGTCAAGGAGAAATCGCCCATCCACAACCGGCGGCTGCGGCGCAACGATGAACTGTCCGCGCTCAAGGTCAGTACCTGGCCCTTCTCCGGCAGAATCGCCATCCGCGAGCACAACCCCGAGCTTGACCGCACCGACTGGCACCTGTTCGAGTCATGGTGCTATCTTGGCACGGCGAGGAACGAAGCCGAGCTGCACGAAGCGCTGCATGCGCGCCATTCCTCGGCCTTCGACCTCGATACCTACAGGATTCTCAAGCGGGCACTGGAGCAGCGGCCGGCGTCGCTCGAGATCGTCCAGCTGCAGCCTGCATAGCCATGGAAAAGGTGCGGGTTTCCAAGCTGATGTCCGCACAGGGCCTGTGCTCGCGCCGCGAGGCGGACGGCTACATCGAGCGCGGCTGGGTATTCGTCGATGGCGAGCGCGTCACCGAGCTCGGCACGCGGATTTTCCCCACGCAGAAGATCACGCTGAGCAAGGCCGCGCAATCGAGTCAGCTCGCCCGCGTCACCATCCTTCTCAACAAGCCGGTCGGTTACGTCTCGGGCCAGGCCGAGCAGGGCTACAAGCCCGCCGTCGCCCTCGTCAATGCGGAATCGCGTTTCTCCGGCGACAAGTCGCTCCAGCGCTTCAGCCCGGCGCAACTGAAAGGCCTGGCGCCGGCCGGGCGCCTCGACATCGATTCGACGGGCCTGCTGGTGCTTACGCAGGACGGCCGCATCGCCAAGCTGCTCATCGGCGAGGACTCGCGGATGGAGAAGGAATACCTCGTGCGCGTCGAGGGCGGGCTGGCGGAGAAGGGCCTGGCCCTGCTGAACCACGGCCTGTCGCTCGACGGCCAGGCGCTCAAGCCGGCCAAGGTCAGCTGGCAGAACGAGGACCAGCTGCGCTTCGTCCTGCGCGAAGGCAAGAAGCGGCAGATCCGCCGCATGTGCGAACTCGTCGGGTTGAAAGTCACCGGCCTGAAGCGCATTCGCATCGGCAGCGTGAAGCTGGGCGACCTGCCGCCCGGCAAATGGCGCTATCTGCGGGACGACGAGCGCTTCTGAAGGCTAGGGCCTGTTCGCCAGCTTGCCGCGGATCACGGCGGATATCGTGTTGAGAAGAAAGGCGAGCAGCGCAACGGCGTTTCCCGCTCCGCCGGCGCTGCGCCAATCGGGCAGGACGGCCAGGTCTCCAACGATGCGCACGACGAGCGACAAGTGCAGCAGCGCGAGCGGCAGATAGAAGACCGGGTGATAGGGCACCGCGACGCGCGCCACGGCGGGAAAGATGATCGGCGCGTGGCCGAACACCATCGAGAAGACGAAGCCCAGCATCAGCGCGTGCAGCGCGGCATCGTAGCCGAGGCCGCCCGGCGCCAGTCCGCCGGCGGCGAGGATGATCGCGCCGCTCGCGGCGAGCCAGCCGTAGCCCGAGAGCAGGCAGACGGCGATGAAGCGCGTCAGCCCATGTTCCTTGACCGTGCGCCGCGCGATATCCTGGCGCAGCAGCCATAGCGCGAGCGCCAGCAGCGCGGCGCCGAACACCGGCGCTCCCGCCCTGGACGACACGGCTGACGCAGCCAGGCCTGCCAGCAGCGCGGCCAGCATCAGCGCGAACAGGCGCTTCGCCGTCGGCGAGGGCGGCAGGAAGCGCGACAGCTCCAGCCGCTCGCCGGCGATGGTCAGGACAAGAAAGCCCGCCCACCAAGGCACCACGGCGTAAACCGGCAGGCCGGTCAGCCACAGCAGGTTGCCCAGGGCCCAGCAGGCGGCGCCGAGCGCGAGCGTGAGCGTGAACAGCGCCCTCTGGCGCGAGCAGACGTTCAGCGAGGCGGCGAGCAGAACCAGGCTGCCGAGGGTCAGCAGCGCCTGGCCGATCGGCGGCGCGCCGAGAATCAGGGCGAATCCGCCCGATCCGGCCGCCAGCGGGCCGAGATAGGCCCAGCGTCGCGCCAGGGCGACGGCGCGCTCCAGGCTGATGACGGTGCCGAAGAAACCGGACACCATGAGCGGGCCGTGAAACGCCGCCAGTTCCGTCGAGGGCAGCGGGAAGCTCCAGCCCAGCCGCAGCAGGCCGGCGCCGACGCCGATGATGAGGCTGGCGAAGCCCAGCACCAGCATGGGAATGCGCAGGGCGGGGCGAATGTCGCGCGGGACGCCCACCACCCGCTACCAGCCGAAATGCTTCTTGGCGTGCGCCGACATCATGCCCGCGTCCCAGGGCGGTTCCCACACCAGCTGCACCTCGATCGCCGCGGAGGGCGCGATGGCGCCGATCGCCTTGCGCGCTTCCTCGGTGATCATCGACCCCATGGGGCAGGCCGGGGTCGTCATGGTCATGGTGACACGCACATGCCCCTGCGCGGTCTCGATGCCGTACACCAGGCCGAGATCCACGATGTTCATGCCGGCCTCGGGATCGATCACGCTGCGCAGCGCCTCGCGCACGATGTCTTCTGTCAAGTTTGCGGCATTCATGGATGCGGTTCGGCGTTCACTCGCCGAGATAGGCTTCGCGTACCTTGGGATTATGCAACAGCGCGGACGCGCTGTCGCTCAGCGTGATCAGCCCGCTTTCCATGACATGGCCGCGCGAAGCGACCGACAGCGCCAGCCTGGCGTTCTGCTCGACCAGCAGGATGGTCACCCCTTGCGCGGCGACGGACCGGATCACCTCGAACACCTTTTGCACCATGAGCGGCGCCAGGCCCATCGAGGGCTCGTCGAGCAGCAGCAGCTTCGGCCGGCTCATGAGGGCGCGCCCGATGGC
>PNJM01000112.1 GCA_013821865.1 Rhodocyclaceae bacterium | reverse complement strand
GGCATCGCCATGGGCCACGGCGGCATGCTCTACTCGCTGCCCTCGCGCGAGCTGATCGCCGACTCGGTGGAGTACATGGTCAACGGCCACTGCGCCGACGCCATGGTGTGCATTTCCAACTGCGACAAGATCACGCCCGGCATGCTGATGGCCGCCATGCGCCTCAACATCCCGGCGGTGTTCGTCTCCGGCGGCCCGATGGAGGCCGGCAAGGTGAAATGGCATGGCCAGCTCCGCGCGGTAGACCTCATCGACGCCATGATCGAGGCGGGCGACAGCAAGAACACGGACGCCGAAGTCGCCGACATGGAGCGCTCGGCCTGCCCGACCTGCGGCTCCTGCTCCGGCATGTTCACGGCCAACTCGATGAATTGCCTGGCCGAGGCGCTGGGTCTCGCCCTGCCCGGCAACGGCTCGGTGCTCGCCACCCACGCCGACCGCAGGCGCCTGTTCCTCGAAGCCGGCCGGCTCGTCGTCGCCATGGCGCGCGCCTGGTACGAGCGCGACGACGCCTCGGTGCTGCCGCGCAGCATCGCCTCCTTTGCCGCCTTCGAGAACGCCATGAGCCTGGATGTGGCCATGGGCGGCTCGACCAACACCGTCCTGCATCTCCTCGCCATCGCGCGCGAGGGCGGCGTCGACTTCACCATGAAGGACATCGACCGCATCTCGCGCCGCACGCCCTGCATCTGCAAGGTGGCGCCGGCGACGCAGCAATACCACATGGAGGACGTGCACCGCGCCGGCGGCGTGATGGGCATCCTCGCCGAACTGGATCGCGCCGGACTCATCAACACCGGCGTGCCGACGGCGCACAGCAAGACGCTGGCCGATGCGCTCGGCCACTGGGACCTCGTCACCACGGCCGACCCCAAGGTTGCCGAGTTCTTCCGAGCCGCGCCCGGCGGCGTGCCTTCACAAACCGCCTTTTCGCAGGAACGGCGCTACCCGGCAGCGGACACCGACCGCAAGGCCGGCTGCATCCGCTCCATCGACAACGCCTACAGCAAGGACGGGGGGCTGGCCGTGCTCCATGGCAACATCGCCCGCGACGGCTGCATCGTCAAGACGGCCGGAGTCGACGACAGCATCCTGAAATTCACCGGCCGCGCCCGCGTCTGCGAAAGCCAGGAGGAGGCGGTGGAGAAGATTCTCGGCGATGCGATCGTCGCCGGCGACGTGGTGGTCGTGCGCTACGAAGGTCCGCGGGGCGGCCCCGGCATGCAGGAGATGCTCTACCCCACTTCGTACATCAAGTCGAAGGGTCTGGGCAAGGACTGCGCCCTGCTCACCGACGGGCGCTTCTCCGGCGGCACCTCGGGCCTCTCCATCGGCCATTGCTCGCCGGAAGCGGCCGAGGGCGGCGAGATCGGCCTGGTCGAGGAGGGCGACACCATCGAGATCGACATCCCCAACCGCAGCATCCGCCTGGCGGTGTCCGACGAGGAACTGCAGCGACGCCGCGCCGCAATGGCGGCGAGAGGGGACAGGGCGTGGAAGCCCGTCAATCGCCAGCGGCAGGTCTCCGCCGCACTTCAGGCTTACGCAGCCATGACCACCAGCGCCGCCAACGGCGCCGTGCGGGACGTGACACAGCTGAAACGAGACTGAGATCCATCGGAAGTTCAAGGACATGGTCGCGAAACTGTCCCAGCCAGGCATCCTGGCTCCATTGCCGCCCTGCGGCCGCTCCCTGACGTTCCGGCTCGCCCTTGAAGCCGAACCGCGCCCGGCGCTTGTCCGGCTGCGCGACGGTTTCGACGTAAATTGGGGCGTTGCAGGTTTCGGCGAGCCGCTGGTGCGCGCCCTCGGCGGCACAGTGCCGGGACTGCGCACTTTTTTGTCCCTCTCCGGCCCGGCCTGCGCCGTGCCCGCCAAGCAGGCGTCATTGTGGATTTTCCTGCGCGGCGAGGACCGCGGCGCGCTGTTCGATGCGAGCGAGCGGGTCGGGGCGCTGCTCGATCCGGCTTTCGTGCTTGACGATGCGGTCGATACCTTCCTCTATGACCGCGGCCGCGACCTGACGGGCTACGAGGACGGCACCGAGAACCCGAAGGGCGATGACGCCGCCGAAGCCGCACTCGTTCAAGAAGGAGCGGGCCTGGCCGGTTCGAGTTTCGTCGCGGTCCAGCGCTGGGTGCATGATCTTGCCCACTTCCGCCGGCATACGCCTGCCGAGTGCGACGCGACCATCGGCCGCCGCCGCGACGACAACGAGGAAATCGACGACGCGCCCGCCTCGGCCCATGTCAAGCGCAGCGCCCAGGAGAGCTTCGATCCCCCCGCCTTCATGCTGCGCCGGTCCATGCCCTGGGCCACGGCCCATGAACAGGGGCTGGAGTTCATCGCCTACGGCAAGTCCCTCGACCCATTCGAGCACGTCCTGCGCCGCATGGCCGGCCTCGACGACGGCATTGCAGACGCGCTGTTCACGTTTTCGCGGCCGGTCACGGGCGGCCATTACTGGTGCCCGCCCATTGCAGCCGGTCGCCTCGACCTCTCCCGCCTCGGCGAAATAGTCGACTAATTCGTTAGGGTTTGATAGATTGGCCGGGCTATCCCTGCCGGTCCCGCCCATGCCCAACCGCCTCGCCCAGGAAACCTCGCCCTATCTTCAACAGCATGCCGAGAACCCCGTTGATTGGCACCCTTGGGGAGAGGAAGCGCTCGCTCTTGCGCGCCGGGAGAACAAGCCTATCCTTCTTTCCGTCGGCTACTCGGCCTGCCACTGGTGCCATGTCATGGCGCACGAATCCTTCGAAGATGCGGATGTCGCCGCCGCGATGAACCGGCTTTTTGTGAACATCAAGGTAGACCGCGAGGAACGCCCGGACCTGGACCAGATCTACCAGACCGCCCACCAGATGCTCACAGAACGCGCCGGCGGCTGGCCGCTGACCATGTTCCTCACCCCGGACGGCGCGCCGTTTTTCGGCGGCACCTATTTTCCCAAGACGCCGCGCTACGGCCTGCCCGGCTTCCCCGATTTGCTGGAGCGCATCGCCGAAACTTTCCGCACGCGGCGCCGCGAGATCGAGCAGCAGAACGCCGAACTGCTCGGAGCGCTGGGGCGCATGCGCCCGGAAGCAACCGTCCGGCACGATGCCGAGCTCTCCGCCGCCCCGCTTGCCGAGGCGGTCGAGCGGGCCGCGGCCAGCTACGACGCGCGCTTTGGCGGCTTCGGCGGCGCGCCGAAGTTTCCCCACCCGGCCGACCTGGAGCTGCTGTTGCGGCGCCACGCCGCGACGGGCGAGGCGCGTTGCGGCGAAATGGCGCTGACCACGCTGCGCCGCATGGCCGAGGGCGGCATCTACGACCAGCTCGGCGGCGGCTTCTGCCGCTACAGCGTGGATGAGCGCTGGCTGATTCCGCACTTCGAGAAGATGCTCTATGACAACGGGCCGCTGCTCAGGCTCTGCGCCGACGCCTGGCTGGTGTCGGGCGATCCGCTGTTCAGGAAGGTGGCGGAGGAAACGGCGGGCTGGACGATGCGCGAGATGCAGTCGCCCGAGGGCGGCTACTACTCCTCGCTCGACGCCGATTCCGAGCACGAGGAGGGCAAATTCTATGTGTGGACGCCTGACCAGGTTCGCGCGCTGTTGACGGCGGAGGAGTACGCGGTGGCCGCCACGCATTACGGCCTCGACCGGCCGTCCAACTTCGAGGGCCGGCACTGGCATCTGCATGTCGCACAAGGCCTTGAGACCGTTTCAGCCTTACTTGTAAAGCCACACAACGAGTGCGAGCGCCTGCTCGCCTCGGCGCGCGAAAAGCTTTTCGCTGCCCGCGAGCAGCGCATTCGCCCCGGCCGCGACGAGAAGATCCTGGCCAGCTGGAACGCCCTGATGATCGAGGGCATGGCCCATGCCGCGCGCGTCTTCGGCCGCAACGACTGGCTGGCCTCGGCCCGCCGCGCGCTTGATTTCATCCGCGCCAGGCTTTGGCGGGACGGGAAATTGCTGGCAACGTACAAGGCCGGCCGCGCCCATCTGAACGCCTACCTGGATGACCACGCCTTCCTGCTGAAGGCCCTGCTCGAAGCGATGCAGGCCGATTTCCGCAACGAAGACCTGGCCTTCGCCCAAGCCCTCGCCGATGCCCTGCTCGACCGCTTCGAGGACGGCAGGGGGGGCGGGTTCTATTTCACCAGCCACGACCACGAGCGATTGATCCAGCGGCCGAAGTCCGGCCATGACAGCGCGACGCCCTCCGGCAACGGCATTGCCGCCTTTGCCCTGCAGCGGCTCGGGCACATGCTGGGCGAAACCCGCTATCTGGAAGCGGCGGAGCGGACCTTGCGGCTGTTCCACCCGCAGGCAAGCCGCAGCCCGGGCGGCTTCGCCACGCTCCTCATGGCACTGGAGGAGCAGCTCGCTCCGCCGGCCATCGCCGTCCTGCGCGGTCCCGAGGACCAGGTTCGCGACTGGCAGGGCCGCCTCGCCGGCCTGTTCCTGCCGCGCACGCTTGCGCTCGCCCTGCCGGCCGGCTCCCTCGAGCTGCCGGCCGCCCTGGCCAAGCCGGCAACACCCTCAGTCAACGCCTGGGTCTGTTCGGGCGTTAAATGCCTTGAGCCGATCGACGACTTTGCTTGTCTGAAACGGGTTTGCAAGGCGGCTGAATTGCTTTAGAGTATCGGCGCTTTTAGCTACGGCCGCTGCGCTTAACCTGCTGGCGCAGGTTAGCCTTCGCTGAAACTGTGTTTTCCAACCATGCCTACGAGGAAATAGACAAATGAAATTGCTGAAGACCCTGCTGCTGGCCGCTGCCGGCCTTCTGATCGCCGGCCAGGCCTCCGCCGACGAGGCCCTGGCGAAAGCCAAGAACTGCATGAGCTGCCACGCCATCGATAAGAAAGTCGTCGGCCCGTCCTACAAGGATGTCGCCAAGAAATACGCCGGCAAGGCCGACGCTGCCGCCCAGCTCGAAGCGAAGGTCAAGAAGGGCGGCTCCGGCAACTGGGGCACCGTGCCGATGCCGCCGAACGCGGCCGTCAGCGACGCCGACATCAAGAAGCTGGTTGCCTGGATTCTCGCGACCAAGTAAGCGGCGATACTCCGCCTCGAAAAGCCAGCCCGCGGGCTGGCTTTTTTATTCGCCGCCGCCGTATTGACATCCCCCAAGGCGGCCAGCACAATCCCCGCGCACGCACTCGCCACGACAAGAATTCACTCATTTCCAGGAGACGACAAGACATGCGATCCCCCGTCAAGACGATCAGCCTCGCCGTTGCTTCCGCCTTTGTCGTGTTCGGCTGCGGCAAGGAAGAGCCGCCGCCCCCGCCGCCCAAGGCCGAGCAGCCGGCGCAGCCGCCCAAGCCGACCGTGACCGTGAAGATCGGCCATTCCTCGCCGCTCACCGGGCCGCAGGCGCACCTGGGCAAGGACAACGAGAACGGCGCGCGCCTGGCCATCGAGGAGGCCAACGCGAAGAACATGGAAATCGGCGGCGCCAAGGTGAAATTCGATCTGCTGGGCGAAGACGACCAGGCCGATCCGAAGCAGGGCACCACGGTGGCGCAAAAGCTGATCGACGCCAAAGTGAACGGCGTCGTCGGCCACCTCAACTCCGGCACCACCATCCCGGCCTCCAGGCTCTATTCCGACGCCGGCATCCCGCAGATCTCCCCCTCGGCGACGAACCCGAAATACACGCAGCAGGGCTTCAAGACCGCCTACCGCGTGATGGCCAACGACGAGCAGCAGGGCAAGGTCCTCGGCGGCTACGCCACCCAGCAGCTCGCCGGCAAGAAGATCGCCATCATCGACGACCGCACCGCCTACGGCCAGGGCGTGGCGGACGAATTCGAGAAGGCCGCCAAGTCCGGCGGCGCGGCGATCGTCGCGCGCGAATTCACCAACGACAAGGCGACAGACTTCGCCGCCATCCTGACCAAGGTGAAATCCAGGAAGCCGGACATCCTCATGTACGGCGGCATGGACGCCCAGGCTGGCCCGATGGCGCAGCAGATGAAGAAGCTCGGCGTGAAGGCGAAAATGCTGATGGCCGACGGCGGCTGCACCACCGAGTTCCACAAGCTGGCGGGCGATGCGGCGGAAGGCCACTACTGCTCGCTGCCGGGCGTGCCGCTGGACAAGATGCCTGGCGGCACCGCCTTCAAGGAGAAGTATGCCAAGCGCTTCAATGTCGACATCCAGCTCTACGCGCCCTACGCCTATGACGCGGCCAACGTCATGATCGACGCCATGAAGCGCGCCAATTCGGTCGAGCCCGCCAGGTATCTCGCCGAGCTGCCGAAGACCGCCTTCGGCGGCGTCACCGCCAGGATCGCCTTCGACGAGAAGGGCGATGTGAAGGACGGCGCCATCACGCTGTACCAGGCCAAGGGCGGCAAGTGGGAAACCCTGGAAACCATCGGCGGCGCCGCGCCGGCAGCCGAGGCGAAACCGGCCGATGCCGCAGCCAAGCCCGCCGAGGCGCCGCAGGCCGAGGCCAGGCCGGCTGACGCAAAGCCCGCCGCTCCCGCGGCAGCGGCTCCGGCGCAACCCGCCGAGAAGAAGTAGCGCACGGCAACTGCAAATCGAAACGGCACCTTCGGGTGCCGTTTCGATGTCGAATGGACATCTTCCTCCAGCAGATCATCAACGGCCTGGTCCTGGGCAGCATCTACGCCCTGGTCGCACTGGGCTACACGATGGTCTACGGCATCATGGGGCTGATCAATTTCGCCCACGGCGAAGTGGTGATGATCGGCGCCCTCACCGCGCTGACGGTGATCAAGCTGCTGGCCTCAAGCGGCCTGCCCGGCACGGTGGTGGTGCTGATCGGCCTGCTGGCCGCGATCCCGGTGTGCATGGCGCTCGGCTTCGCCATCGAGCGCGTCGCCTACCGTCCGCTGAGGAATGCCCCGCGCCTGGCGCCGCTCATCACCGCCATCGGTGTTTCCATCGTGCTGCAGCAGCTGGCCATGATCTTCTGGGGCCGTAACTACCATGCCTTCCCGCCCATCCTGCCCGCCACCGCGCGCGAAATTGCGGGGGCGCAGATTACCGACCTGCAGATCGCCATCGTTCTCATCGCCGCGCTGATGATGGCCGGGCTCATGCTGCTGGTGAACCGCACGCGGCTCGGCCGCGCCATGCGCGCCACGTCCGAAAACCCGCAGATCGCCGGGCTGATGGGCGTCAACATCAACGTCATCATCTCCGCCACCTTCGTCATCGGCTCGGCGCTCGCCGCGGTGGCCGGCGTCATGGTCAGCGCCAACTATTCCATCGCCCACTACCACATGGGCTTCATCCTCGGCCTGAAGGCTTTCACCGCCGCGGTGCTGGGCGGCATCGGCAACTTGGGCGGCGCCATGCTGGGCGGCCTGCTGCTCGGCCTGATCGAGTCGCTCGGCGCCGGCTATATCGGCGACCTCACCGGCGGCTTTCTCGGTTCGCACTACCAGGATGTATTCGCCTTCTTCGTTCTGATCCTGGTGCTGATCTTCCGGCCCGCAGGCCTGATGGGCGAAAAGGTGGCGGAGCGCGCGTGATGCCCGACTGGAAGCACGACAGGCGCAAGGCCTGGCTCGGCGCCCTGCTCATCGCCGTGTCGCTCGCCCTGCTGCCCTTCCTCGTCGGCAAGGGCCTCGGCAATTCGTGGGTGCGCATTCTGGATTTCGCCCTGCTCTACGTCATGCTGGCGCTGGGACTGAACATCGTCGTCGGTTTCGCCGGCCTGCTCGACCTGGGCTACATCGCCTTCTACGCCGTCGGCGCCTATCTCTATGCCCTGCTCGCCTCGCCGCACCTGGGAACAGCGTTCCCAGACCTTTTCCCCGGGGGCGTGCACTGGCCGGTGTGGGCGGTGCTGCCCCTGGGCGCGCTGGTCGCCGGCCTCTTCGGCGTGCTGCTCGGCGCGCCCACGCTCAGGCTGCGCGGCGACTACCTGGCCATCGTCACCCTCGGCTTCGGCGAGATCATCCGCATCTTCATCAACAACCTCAACGCGCCGGTGAACATCACCAACGGCCCGCAGGGCATCAGCCAGATCGACCCGGTGCGCATCGCCGGCACCCCGTTGTCCAGGACACTCGATGTGTTCGGCGTGAGCTTTCCCTCCGTCTATCTCTACTACTACCTGTTTTTGGCGCTGACCCTGCTCATCGTCTTCGTTTCCATCCGC
>PNJM01000111.1 GCA_013821865.1 Rhodocyclaceae bacterium | reverse complement strand
GAAGACGGCTTCTGGCAGGAACGGCTGTCGCAGGCGATCGACCGCCTGCTGCGAACCGGCAACGAGGAAGCGCTCAACCTCGCGCTGGATCACCTCTTCGGCGCCAACGGCCACGCCTACGACGAACTGGCCGACCTGATCGAGTCGCGCGCCGAAGGCGGCGTGCTGGGTGCGGGCGAACAGGAACTCGACGTGGTGATGTTCGCCGCGCCCCTGCTGGCCTGGTCGCGCTTCACCATCCCCTCGGGGACGATCCCGGCCAGCGTATTGGCTTCGATTCGCGTGCAACTGCAGGCGCACGTGCTGGCGGCCGGCGCGAGGCTTGCCCTGTCCGACTTCCTCTTCAGCCCGGACCAGCTGCCCCGCGGCCACGTCGAGACCTATCGGCTCGCCAACCAGCTGGGCAAACTGGCGGCCGACGGCAAGGACCTGCGCATCGACCCGCGCCAGCTGCCCGAGACGACGCGCTTCATCTCCGACACGCGCTACATCGTCGGCGCCGTCGCCGCCCCGCGCGGCGAAGCGCTGTTCCGCTGGCAGGAGGACGACGGCACGCGCGAAAGCGCGGCAACGCAATGGCAGGTGCAGGGCGGCGCCGCGCTGCAGCCGATGTTCACCGGCTGCGCCCTGGAGCCGATGCTGCCGGACGCCTATCACGCCGCCTGCCGCAACGCCGACCGCGGCCTGCGCACCTATTCGCTGAGCGCCGCCGTGGCCTTCCTGCAGACGGCCCTCAGCGTGCGCCCGCAGGATCTGCGCGCCGTGGTCGCGCCTTTCTCCGAAGAACGCCTGGAGGAATACCGCATCGGCTTCACGCTGCGCGACGCCAGCGATGTCGTGCACGGCGTGGTCTGGCCGCTGCTCGGCGCGGAGGACGAAGCCACGGATGCGGTGGCGCAGATCGAGGCGATGCTGCGCGAAGCGGGCGTGAGCGAAGTGCTCGTTCTGGAAAACCGCTTCCCGCTGGAATTCTGCGACGACTGCGGCATGCCGATGTTTCCGACGCCCGAGGGCGAGACCTCGCACGCCGAACTGCCCGAGGACAGCACGCAGGCGCCTGCGCATTTGCATTAAAGCAGTTCCGGGTTTCAACTCGAAACCCGCAACTCGAAACTTATCCCCCCCGCATCTCCCGCCCGAACTTCTTCACCATCAGCCGTTCGTAGAGCCTTGGCGCAAGCCGATAACTGGCCCGTCTGGGGTTACAACCATTCAGCCTGGGCACAGATCGATGGCCGTCTGGCTGCCGTGCCCGAGCCGGCGACCCTCCTTCTGTTGGGGATTGGCCTGATTGGCATGACGCTGTTGCGGCGGCCGAGGGCTTGAAACCCTAAGGGACTAACGCAGCGGAGCCCCCGGCGGCGGCGCGCTGCCCGGGGGCGGGGGAGGTGGCGGGCTCGAGGGTTGCGCAGGGCGCACTGCCATGTGACCAAGCACCGGCACGCGATGGCCCTTGGCGTACATGCATTGTATGTAGCTGAGATCATAGCGCCGCTGCGTGTCGTAGGCGGAAGTCTGCGCGGCACCGGCCCCGGCAAGGCTGCCCACCACCAGACCCGTACCCGCGCCCACCCCCGCGCCCTCATGTCCGCCCAAGGCCGCACCCGCGGCGGCGCCGACCGCCGCGCCGACCGCGGCACTGCGCACACCGCTGCCGGTGGCGGCCTGGTCGGGGGTCATTCCGCCGACTTGTGCCAGTGCGTATTGCTGGCACGCGGCGTCATCGGCACGGAACTGGTCAAAGCTCTTGCCGGTGCCGGGCAGCACCGGCACGCTGGGACCCGTCGGCACAGTGGTACATGCGCCGAGCACTATCAGGGCGGCAAGGGATGACAACCTGAGTCTGCCTGGCGCAATCACGGCGGCGGCTCCGGCCTGACGCGTTGCCAGCCGCCCGGGCATTGCGTCACATAGGGATAGTAGCCCTGCGGATTGGCGCAGTAGTACCAATAGGCGGATTGCGGCGCCGCCTGTCCGTCCCCCCGCTCGACGTACACCGGCGGCGAGGACGGTACTACGACCGTCGGCGGATAATAATAGTAGTAGGATGGCGGGTAATACCAAGGCCAATAGCCGAGGCCGAAGAACACATGGCCGCCGCCAAAATGCCCCCCGCCATGGCCGATGCCGTGGCCCGCATGATATCCGCCATGTCCCCCTCCGCCATGTCCCCCTCCGCCGTGTCCTCCACCACTGTGCCCGCCGTCTGCAACCACTACGAGGCTGACCAGGCACAGCGCTATGAAAACGGACAACCGAAGTGGGTGCCGGGGAAAATTACCATGTAGCGACGCTCTCATGATTTGTCCTCCCGAAACTGAACTTTTAGACCCCGCGCCGGGGCCATGGTTCATGGCGGGCGGGGATACTCGCCAGCGCACCGCATTCGGCCTTAATCGTCGTGCCCCCGGCCATGCCCCGAGCCGTGACCCCGATCATGGCCACGGCGTTGCGGCTGGTGGTAGGCGTAACCTCCATGGCCCGCATAGTAGACGGAGCGATGCCCCACGACGATCGGGGCGAGAGGGGCGACGACAACCGGCGCCTCGTAATAATGGACGGGGGGCGCGGCGGTTACGACATAGGCGCGGTGATGGTCGCCGCCGATAGCCACACCCGCGGCGGCGCCCAGGGCACCGCCGACCAGGGCGCCGCCCCGCCCGCCGATGCTGTGGCCCACCACCGCGCCGGCGCCACCGCCGATGGCAGCGCCCAGAACCGCCTCACCAGCCGAGGCCGCATTGGTGAACATCAAGCCTGCCGCGATCAAAGTCGCAGCAATTCCAAATTTCCGGTTCATTACAATCTCCATCAGGTTGCGGTGACATCAGGTTAGCGAAAAACGCCACCAAAACCATGTCCCGAGTGTGAGAATTTGTAAGGGAATGTAACTCGGCTCTATGCGTCAGCCCATTCGGCCAATGTCGCAAGGGACCAATAGCTGCCGCTGACAATCCCATAGTCATCGATTGTCCTTATGGCACCAGCACCAGTCGTAACGCATCTCAAAGTTTGAGGCTTTTGAGGATCGCTCCACGGCGCAAGTTTTACGAAGGCGATGCTGAAACCGGGACGATGCTAAACACGGGACGATGCTAAACTTGTGCGAGTTATTCATTTGACTTATACTGTGTTGGATTTTTAATCTACTTCGCAAAGGGAGTTTCTTTAGAATGAAAAAGCTTGCTGCAATCGCCCTCCTTACCCTCTCTGCGGCGCCTGTCTTCGCTGGTGATATCTACGTTGTCGGGTCGGTAGGCCGCTCCAGTGCGGATATCAACAAGAACGATATCGACAGCGCACTGGTTTCTGCTGGAGCCACAGGCGTGTCATCTTCTTTGGACAAGAACGATACCGGTTACAAACTCCAGCTTGGTTATCAGTTCAACCAGAACTTTGCGGTTGAGGGCGGCTATATTGACTTAGGCAAGGCGACGTACTCGGCCAGTTTCACCGGCGGCTCTGCCAGTGCTAGTGTGAAAGCGACTGGTTGGAATGTCGCGGCCGTTGGCATACTGCCGATCAACGACGCATTCTCAGTATTCGGAAAGGTCGGAACTATCGATGCGAAGGTCGAAGCCAACGTTTCGGCGAGCGGTCCCGGGGGTACGGCAAGCGGATCGGCTAGCGCTACCAAGTGGAAGACCCTCTGGGGTGTTGGCGCAACCTATAACATCAGCAAGCAGGTTGGGGTTCGCGTCGAGTACGAACAGTTCAATAATCTGGGTGACAAAAACACCACGGGCGAAGCCGATGTTAGTCTTGTGTCGGCGGGCGTCGTGTTCAAGTTCTGATTACTCCAGGTACCGCGACAGACCCCGGTTTCAGCCGGGGTTTTTTTGATCGGTTCGAGGCGCGTAGGCAATCCGGTTCCTCGATAGCATGCGAGGGGAAACGCGGCCTGCCGATTGCAGCGAGCGAACTGGGCCAGACGGCGCCGAAACGATACCCTTTGTTCCTCTCCCCTACCGCACCTTCCCGCTCCGCAATCGCTCCCAGGCCATCTGCTCCGCCCGATCCGAGCTTCCGTTGAGCAGGCGCTGCAGCACCGGCTCGCTGGCGTTCGGGTGGGCGGCCACCAGCTCGCGGATGGCGTTCGATGGGCTTCCCGCCAGCGCATCCAGCGCGGTAGGCGGCGCATTCCTGTTGCGCGCCAGCGCCAGCCGCACGCTCTCCTTGCGATCGAAAGCCAGCCGGTTCATCGCGTCGTCGCCGGTGCGCGGCGAGAGGGCGACGGCTTCGCGTACTTCCGCCATGCGGTCGCCGGCCAGGCGATCCAGCAGTTCGACGGGCAAGTCGGCGCGGCGCGCCAGCGTCGCCCGGACGCGCGGATCGGCGTCGCGCATGAGCAGCGCGAAAGTTTCCGCGTTAAGCCGGCCGCGCTCGGCGATGCGCATGCGTTCCTGCGCATCCGCGCCTGCCAGTTCATCGGCGGAGCGCAGCGGCAGGCACTCCATACGCTCCGGGCAGCTGCCCGCCCGGACGGATGGCGACTCCCGCTCATGCAGCAGCTGCCGCATGCCCAGCCCCTGCATGTAGTGGAAGGCGCTGACGGCAAGGAAAGTGAGCAGCACGGCGATGCCATGCTCGCGCGCGCCGACCTTACCGCCGCCGAACTCGCGCGCAATCCGGGCGACGATGAAATACACCGCCCAGAAAATTATCATGGCGGTGGCGAAGGCGGCGAAGAAGAAGATGGGCAGCAGGGCGACGAGGCGGCCGTGGACGCTGCCGCCGGCGACGGCGAACACGTACGCCACCATCGCCAGGCCCACCGTTGCCGAAACGGCGAGCGAGGTGATGACCGTCGCCGACAAGGGCCATGCTTCGCGTTGTGGGCGCCGATCGTTATTCATGGGGGAAAGGGGGCCTTCCCGGCCGAGAATCGCCGGCCGATGCGACCGATTATACTTCCCGCATCAACATGCAGACCGAATCGAACAACCCAGGCATCCGCATCGTCGTCCTGCTCTGCGTGGCCGAAGTGCTGAGCATGACGGGGTTTTCCGTCTACCCGGCGCTGCTTGCGCCGCTGCGCGACGCCTGGGGCATGAGCGGCGCGGAGGCCGGGTTGATCGGCGGCATCTTTTTCGCCGGCTACGCGGCGGCCGTGCCGCTGCTCTCGGCACTCACCGACCGCATCGATGCGCGGCGGGTGTATTTCTTCTCGACGCTGCTGGCCATCGCGGGCACGCTGGGCTTTGGCCTCTTCGCGCAGGGCGTGGCGAGCGGCGCGCTGTTCCAGGCCATCGCCGGGGCCGGACTGGCCGGCACCTACATGCCGGGGCTGAAGGCGCTGACCGATCGCGTGCCGGGCACTTTGCAGAGCCGCTACATCGCTTTCTACACTTCTTCCTTCGGCATCGGCGCCAGCCTTTCCCTGCTCCTCGGCGGCTGGCTCGAAGCGCGGCTCGACTGGCAATGGGCCTTCATCCTCTGCGGCATCGGCCCGCTCGCCGCGGGCGCCCTCGTGCTGCGGGCGCTGGCGCCGGTGACGCCGGAGTTCCATCCCCATGCTTCGCCCGCCCTGCTCGACGTGCGGCCAGTGCTGGCCGACCGCGCCATCCTCGGCTACGTGCTGGGCTATGCCGCCCACTCCTGGGAGCTGTTCGGCCTGCGTTCGTGGATGGTGGCCTTCATCGCCTTTGCCTATACCCTCTCGCCCAATACGGACATTCCCTGGGAGCCGGCTGCCGCCGCCGCGGCCATCAACCTGCTCGGGATTCCCGCCAGCATTCTCGGCAACGAACTCGCCGGGCGCTTCGGCCGGCGCAGGTATATCGTCACGGTGATGGCGGCCTCGGCGGTGCTGGCCTGGCTGGCCGGGTTTTCCGCGCCGGTCGCCTGGTGGCTGACGCTGGCACTCGTCTCGCTGCACTTCATCGCGGTGATGGGTGATTCGGCGGCGCTGACCGCCGGCGTGATGGCGGCGGCTCCGGCCGGGAAACGCGGCGCGGTATTGGCTGTCTACTCGTTCCTGGGCTTCGGGGCCGGCTTCCTCGGGCCGCTGGCGTTCGGCGTGGTGCTGGATGCCGCCGGCGGCAAAGGCGACCCGCTCGCCTGGGGGCTGGCCTTCGGCAGCCTGGGCATCGGCTGCGCCTGCGGGCCGCTCGCCCTGTGGTGGAGCCGCAATAACCAACGCATGTTTCGACAAGCTCAGCAGAGAGAGGCAAGCATGAAAACGAAGTTTCAGTGGGGGCTAACGCCGGCTTCATCGGCGTTAAGCGGAGCGGCCGTAACTAAAAAAACTGACGCCGAATGGCGCGCGCAGCTCACGCCGGAGCAGTACCACGTGGCGCGCGAGAAGGGCACCGAGCACGCCTTCACCGGCGAGTACTGGGATTGCCACGACCCTGGCATGTATCGCTGCGTCTGCTGCGGCACAGCGCTGTTCGAGGCCGATGCCAAATTCGATTCCGGCTGCGGCTGGCCCAGCTTCACGCAGCCGGCGGAGGCCGCGAACATCGCTACGGTCGAGGACAACAGCCATTTCATGCGCCGCACCGAAGTGCTGTGCCGCGCCTGCGGCGCCCACCTCGGCCACGTCTTTCCGGACGGGCCGGCGCCCACCGGGCTGCGCTTCTGCATCAACTCGGCCTCGCTGAAGCTGGAGCGCGATGGACGCGGCGAGCCCGAGAAGGCATAATTGCCATACATGAAGTTACTGTTCGACCTCTTCCCGGTCATTCTCTTTTTCCTCGCCTACAAGGTTTTCGGCATTTTTGCGGCCACGGCGGTAGCCATCGGCGCAACCGTGATCCAGATCGCCTGGGTCTGGTTCCGCCACCGCAAGATTGATGCGATGCTGTGGGTGAGCCTGGCCATCATCGCGGTGTTCGGCGGGGCGACCCTGTATCTGCAGGACGAGACTTTCATCAAGTGGAAGCCGACCGTGCTCTACTGGCTGTTCGGCCTGACGCTGCTCGTCTCGGCGCTGCTGTTCAAGAAGAACCTGATCCGCGTCATGATGAAGGAGCAGCTCGAACTGCCCGAGCACGTCTGGGGCCGGCTCAACACCAGCTGGATCGCCTTCTTCGCCGTCATGGGCCTCGCCAACCTGTTCGTCGCCTTCAATTTCTCCACCGATACGTGGGTGAATTTCAAGCTGTTCGGCAGCATGGGCCTGATGCTGGTTTTCGTGATCGCCCAGGGCGCCATGCTGTCGAAATACGTCGAGGAAAAGAAATAATGCTGTATGCACTGATCGGCGACGACGCCACCGGCAGCCTGGACAAGCGCCTCGCCGCCCGCCCGGCGCATCTCGAGCGCCTGAAGCAGCTGCAGGCCGAAGGCCGCTTGGTGCTGGCCGGCCCCTGCCCGGCCATCGATTCGCCCGACCCCGGCCCGGCGGGCTTCAGCGGCAGCCTGATCGTCGCCGCGTTCGCTTCGCTCGCCGAGGCCGAAGCCTGGATGCAAGCCGACCCCTATGTCGCGCAGGGCGTGTTCGCGCGCACCGTGGTGCGGCCGTTCAAGCAGGTGCTGCCGGCGTGAATGTCGTCGACACCATGCAGGAGCGCCTCGCGGCACTCGATCCGCAGCGGCTGGAAATCATCGACGACAGCGCCAGGCATGCCGGCCACGAAGGCGCCAAAAGCGGCGGCGGGCATTACCGTCTGGCCATCGTTTCAGCGCGCTTCGCCGGCAAGGGCACGCTGGAGCGCCACCGCTTGATTTATGACGCGCTTGGGAACATGATGCGCAGGGAAATTCATGCCCTGAGCATCAAGGCCCTGGCGCCTGAAGAAACCGATTAACCTCGACAACAAGGAAACATGATGATTCGCTCCCTCCCCCGCCTGACCGCCCTGCTCGTTGCCGGCCTGCTGATCAACGCGCCCCTCTTCGCGCAGGAAGCCAAATCCGGCGCCAAGGCGGTCGCCACCGTCAACGGCGTCGCGATTCCCAAGAACCGCGCCGACGCCCTGCTGGGCGAGCAGCTGGCCCAGGGCGCGCCCGACAGCCCCGAGATGCGCACCATGGTGCGCGAGGAGTTGGTGCGCCGCGAGATCCTGACGCAGGAGTCGAAGAAGAAGGGCTTCGACAAGAAGCCCGAAGTGATCGGGCAGATCGAACTGGCGCGCCAGGCCCTGCTGATCCGCGCCTACCTGCAGGATTATGTCAAGAGCCATCCCGTCAGCGACGACATGGCGAAGAAGGAAT
>PNJM01000110.1 GCA_013821865.1 Rhodocyclaceae bacterium | reverse complement strand
CGAAACGCGCTTCGTTGGATTCGGCAGTGAGGGTGGTGAGCGCGCTCGCCTGCTTCAGGGAGCTTTCCCCCGCGGCGACGCCGATGCGCTTCAAGCCGAAATCGAAGGCCAGGACGGTTCCCAAGTTTAATGTTTCAAGTTTAATGTTGAAAGTTGCCTGTGCCGCGTGCGTCATGGCGCTCAACTTTAAACGTTAAACCTTAAACAGGGAACAGCCTTAGGCATGCCCCGCCACGTCGGAGAGGTTGGCGAGGTCGAAGCCGAGCAGTTGCATGGCCGCCGGCAGGCGTTCCTCCGGCGGCAGGCCGAAGATGATCTGTGCATCCGCCGCCACCGTGAGCCAGGCGTTCTGCGCCAGTTCATGCTCGAGCTGGCCGGCTGCCCAGCCGGCGTAGCCGAGCGATACGACGAACTCCTCCGGTTCGCCCCGGCTGCCGACGGATTGCAGGATGTCGCGCGAACTGGTCAGGCCCAGCTCGTCGCGCACCGTCAGCGTCGCCTGCCAGCTGCCGAGCGGGCGGTGCAGGACGAAACCGCGGTCGGTTTGCACCGGGCCGCCGAAGTAGACCGGCAAGCCGGCCAGGTGGTGCGCTTCAAGCTTGATATCGATGCGCTCGAACAGGTTGTCCAGCGTCATGTCGAGCGGGCGGTTGATGATGATGCCGAGCGCGCCCTGCTCGTTGTGCTCGCAAACGTAGGTGAGCGTGCGGGCAAAATTGGGATCGACCATGTTGGGCATGGCGATCAGGAAATGATGCGTGAGATTGACGTCTGGCTGAACCACACCGCCATTGTAATCCGGTGGCGGGCCGGCATACAAACCGGCCCGTCCTGATTTCTCAGGCCGTAATGGCGGCGGGCTTCCTGGCGTACTGGGCGATGTACTGGAGCAGCTGGTCTTCCTGGTAAGGCTTGCCCAGGTAGTGGTTGACGCCGATTTCCCTGGCGTAGTTGCGGTGCTTCTCGGCGATGCGCGAAGTGATCATGATGATCGGCACGTTCTTCAGGCGCTCGTCGGCGCGGACGTTGCGCGTCAGGTCGAAGCCGTCCATGCGCGGCATTTCGATGTCCACCAGCATCACGTCGGGCACGATGTCGAGCAGTTGCTCGAGCGCATCGACGCCGTCCTTGGCAGTGAGGACGTGATAGCCCTCGCGGGAAAGAAGCCGCCCGGCGATCTTGCGCACGGTCAGCGAGTCGTCGACGATCATCACTGTCGGCAGGGCGGCGGCGGGCTGTTCGGCCTCGACCGGCGCGGCGGGCGCTTCCGGCTGCGGAGCGGCCTTGAATTCGCGGCTGGCCAGCGCGACCGGGTTGAGAATCAGCACCACCTCGCCGTCGCCCAGCACCGTGGCTCCGGCGATGCCGATCACCCGCGCCAGCTGCGGCCCGATGTTCTTGATGACGATTTCCTGGTTGCCGCGCAACTCGTCGACCTGCACCGAGATGCGCTGCGCGCCGCCGCGCAGGAGCAGGATCGACTCGCGCCTCTGCGGCTCGGGCATGGAGTGGGCATCACCCAGCAGGCGCGGCAGGAAATGGTACGGGTAGCGGTTCCCCAGCCACTCCGCAGCGCCGTCGGCACGGATTTTTTCCGCCGCCGCGGGTTTCAGCTCGAGCACCTGCTCGACCATCACCGACGGAATGGCATAGGTGCGGCTGCCCACACGCACCAGCAGTGCCTGCGCAACCGTCAGGGTGAGCGGCAGGTAGACGCGGAAGCGGGCGCCCCTGCCGCGTTCCGAGGCGGCCTCGATGCGCCCGCCCAGTTCAGCGGTCTCGGCCTTCACCACGTCCATGCCGACGCCGCGGCCGGCAATTTCCGTCAGTTCCTGCGCGGTGGAGAAGCCGGCGTGGAAAATGAAGTTGGTGAGCGTGGCCTCGTCGGGGTGCTGGTCGGGGGCGAGCAGGCCCTGCTCGATGGCCTTGTTGCGTATGCGCTCGTAGTCGAGGCCGGCGCCGTCGTCGGTCATCTCGATCACGACTTCGTTGCCTTCCTGGCTGAGCGCCAGGCTGATCTGGCCGATCTCCTGCTTGCCGGCGGCGAGCCTTTGCCCGCGATCCTCCATGCCGTGGGTGATGGCGTTGCGCAGCAGATGCTCGATCGGGCCGGTCATCTTCTCCAGCACGGAACGGTCAAGTTCGACCTGGCCGCCGCGGATGTCGAGGTTGGCCTTCCTGCCCAGTTCCTTGGCCGTCAGGCGCACGACGCGGTAGAGACGGTCGGCAATCGAGTTGAAAGGCACCATGCGCACGCTCATGAGCGCCTGCGACAGCTCGCGGTTCTGGCGCGCCTGGCTGACGATGGCGGCGTCGGCGTGATCCAGGTTGCGCAGCAGGGCATGCTGCACGGTGGTCACGTCGTTCACGCTCTCCGCCATCATGCGGGTGATTTCCTGGAAGCGCGTGAAGCGGTCGAACTCGAGCGGGTCGAACTCGGCGTGCGTTTCGTGGGTCTGGGCAAGCTGCGACTGCATCTGCGACTCGGCCTGGATCTCGATCTCGCGCAGCTGGCTGCGCAGGCGGATGACGTTTTCCGTCAGGTCGAGCAGCGACTGGCGCAGGGTGCGCATTTCGCCCTCGATGCGCGAACGGGCGATGGACATCTCGCCCGCCTCGTTCACCAGTCTGTCGATCAGGTCGGCGCGCACGCGCAGCATGGCGCGGGCCGCGGCCAGCTCCTCGATTTCCTCGGCGGGAGCACGCTCGGGCTGGGGTGCCGCGGCAAGGCCGGCCCCCGCCGCGGCAGGCGCGGCTTCCTCCGCCACGCCGGCGGCACGCTTGTTCAATCCGTCGAGCAGGAAGTTGGCGCGGTCGTACGAGGTGTCGATCTCCTCCAGGAAGCCCGGGGTCACGGCATTGGCCGCAACGGCCTCCTCGAGGCGCGTTTCCATGCTGTGCACGAGTTCGCCCATGCCCATGGCGCCGGCCATGCGCGCGCTGCCCTTGAGCGTGTGCAGCAGGCGTGCCAGGGTGTTGGCGGCTTCCCGGTCAGCCGGGTTTTCATGCCAGCCGCGCAGCTCGGCGCCGATTTCGCGAATCAGGTCCACCGCCTCTTCGAGGAAGATCGGCAGCAGTTGCTCGTCGATATCGTCGTGCAGGCGCAGCTTGCGCCGTTCGGGTGCCGGTTCGGCCTCCGGCGCCGCAGCGATCTCGGGCGCAGCCTCCGGCTTTTCGAGCGCGGCGGGTTCCGGCACCGCGCCGGCTCCGATCGCGGAAATTTCCGGCGGCGCCGTTTCGGCGACGGTCTCGGCCGGCGGCACCACGGACAACCCGACGGCCGGCCGGTGTATCGCCCGCGCCACCTCGTCGAGTTCGGCGGCCAGGCCGTCGGCGCCATGCGGAACACGCTGCTCGGCCACCGCCGCAACCATCGCCTCCAGGGTCGACACCACCGTGCCGAGCAGCCCGATCTGGCCGCTCGAGCACGACAACCCGCTGTGGGCGAGGCGCTCCAGGGCGTGCTCGAGCGCCAGCGCCAAACGATTTATCGGCTCGATGCCTACCGTGCCGGAGATGCCGGCCAGCGTGTGTGCCGCGCGCACCATGACCTCCGGTGGTGCTTGCGATGCCAGCTTGAGCGCATTCAGGTCGATGCGCAGCGCCGCGATGTGGCCGCGTGCTTCGCCGACGTACATGTCGTAGAGGGAGCGTGAAACAACCATGTCGCCAAGAGCGACGCTGTCATCGGCCGCCGGCATCTCGACGCCCCGCAGGAAGTCCCCTTGGGGGATGATTTCCCCGATTGCCGGCGGTGCGGCTTCGGCCTCCTCCGGTTCCGGCGGGGCAAGCGTTATCCCCTCCTCCGCAGCCTCGGCTGCGCTCCCCTCACCCGATTCTTCCGTTGCTGCCGGCGCTTCCTCGGCCTGGACTTCCAGTTCGAACGCCGAGGACTCGGGCAAGGGCGCCTCGATTGCGATTTCAGTCGGCGGCGCTTCGGCGGCTTCGGCTGCAATAGCCTCGCCGGCCTTGACTCGTTCAGCCAGGGCGATCAGCGCGCTGGCGTCCTTGTGCGTGCCTCCGCCGGACTCGAGCTGCGCCACCCATTCGCCGAACAGGGCATGGGCGTCCTCCGCCAGCCGGTACAGCGAAGGCGTGGCATCCTGTTCGGACTGCAGCCACTTGTTCATCACCTGTTCGACGGCCCAGGCTGCCTCGCCCAGGTCGTTCAATCCAACCATGCGGCCGCTGCCCTTCAGCGTGTGAAAGCCGCGGCGGATGGTGATCAGGTATTCGTGGTTGTGCGGCTCGCCGCGCGACAGACCGAGGTGTTCGCCGATGGTGGCGAGGACCTCATGCGCCTCCTCGAGGAAGATGCCAAGCAGTTCGGCGTCGATCTCCTCGCTCGGTGCCTCGGCCAGCCGCAGGGTCTCGGCCGACGGGGCGACGACCTCCATCGGCGCGGCAGGGGCGACACGGGCCATCGCCTCCTCGACATGCCCGCCTGCCGTCTCGCCCGGCGCCACCTCCAGCGCGGCGAGCGCGGCCTTGGCCTCTTTCTCGAGTCGAGCGTCGGCGATCAGGCTGGCATCCTGGCGGATTGCCTCCAGGTGCTGCTTGAGATCCTCACGCACGCCGGCATCCTCGGGTTTCTCCCGCAGCGCCCCGGCCAGAACCTGCGCCTCGCGTTTCTGCTGCTCCAGTCCAGCCTCGACCGAGGGAACGTCTGCCTCCTCGACCGCTTCCTCGGCGGTTGTCTGCGCCTTGGGGTGCACCGGCTGCAGGATGGCATCGAGATCCGCCGGGCCGTGCTGCAGAGCCTCGACGAAGAAACCGAGGCCGGACAGCTTGTGCGCGACATCCTCGAATTCCCCCGGCTGCGGCTGGTATTCGGGATCGGCGAAGGCCTGGATGCGATCTTCGCATCCGCGCAGCAGGTCGACGGCCTTGTCCTGGCCCAGGATGGTGAGCGCGCCCTGGACCTGCCTGAGGGGGGCCGACAACTCGGCCAGGTCGGTGCGCCTCCCGGCATCGCGGAAGAAGGCGTCGAGCGCCTGTTCGATCTGCGCCAGGTTGGTGAGTATCTCGCGCGCCACCTGGCTCATCAGCAGGCGTTCCTGGGCGCGGCGCGACATTTCGTCCAGCAGCGGCGTATCGAGGGCGGCCAGCGACTCGCCGCGCATGAGGGCGGCCAGGCGGCCGACAACAATCTCGACCTGCCTGGGGAAGTCTGCGCCAAGCTGCTCGTAATTCTCCAGCGCGTTCTCCGCAAGGAGCAGGGACGTGGCGATTTCCATGGCCACCACATCGTTATGCCTGAGCGGATCCTTGCGCAGCCACTGGGCGGCTTCCGCCACCGACGCGGCGAGCCGGGCCAGGTGATCGTTGACCAGGCCGCCGCCGCGGCTGGCGAGGTTGACGGCATTGTCGTGGAACTGCGGCAAGGCCACGGCGGCTCCGGCGCAGAACTTGTTCCAGGCCTCCTTGGTCGAGCCGAGCGCCTCGCGCATGGAGCGCAGCACCGGCTTCAGCGGCTCGATATCCGCCGTCGCCGCCGGCACCAGTTCTTCGAGGCGGTAGGTTTTCCTGACCTGCTGTACCTGCTCACCGCCGCCTCGGGCCATGGCGACGAAATACAGCGCGTCGCGCATGAGGCGTTCAGCCACCGTCTTCGAGCCTTCGAGCAGGCGGCGCATTTGCAGGTCGATGCGGGCGCACAGTTTCTTGACATGGAAGTCGACCGGGATCTGGCGCGTGGCGAGCGCATCGAGCAGGCCCAGCGTGATCCACCAGAACGCCCGCCCTGCCGGCAGGGACTGGGTCGCCTCGATCGCCGCCACCGCATCGCGCATCTCGGCGAGTCCGGACAGGTCGTCCGCATTGCGCAGCCATTTGAGAAAGCCGCGCTCGAAACGTGCGCGTTCGGCTTTCAGTCGCCCGGCCGCCAGCGGCGCCTCGGCCTTCCCGCGCTTCGGCGGTCGTTGCGACAGGTCGGGAAAGAACAGGTCGCTCGATGCGGCGCGCTCGATCCCGCGCGCCGCAAGCAGGTCGCGATAGATGGGCAGCAGCTTGAGCGGCTGGTTGGACGCGCCGCCGGCGATTTCATCCAGGTAATGGCGGATTGCGGCAAGGGCACGCTGCGCCAGTTCGCCAGCTGCCGCGGTGGCGGCGACCTGCCCCTTCTCCATTTCGGCGAGGAACTGCTCGACCGCTTCGGAAAACTGCGTGACGCCATCGAGGCCGACGATGGACAATGCGCCGTGGGCCTGGTGCAGGTGGGTCTGGGCGAACTTGAGCTGGGCGGAATCGCCCGGGTTGGCCGTGAACGTGCCGAGCGCTTCAAGCGCGCGGCCGAGGGCAAGGTCGATTTCGCCCTTGACCCAGGAGAGCGGGCCGAGATCCAGGTCGGTGGCGGCAGCCATTATCAGACCTTGAAGCCGGACACCGAGCCCTTCAGTTCCACGGCGAGGTCGGCCAGCTGGCCGATCGACACCGCCGTCTGCTTGGTGCCGGCGGTCGTCTGCTCGGTGACGCGGAGAATGCCCTCCATGCTCTGCGCCACGCGCGTCGCGGCTTCCGCCTGCTGCTGCGTCGCCGAGGAAATCGATTCGATCAGCTGGGCGAGGTTGGTCGACACGGAGGAGATTTCCTGCAGGGCCTGGCCGGCGGCATCCGACAGCTTGGCTCCCTCGACCACGCCCCGCGTCGAGTTCTCCATGGCCGAGACGGCATCCTGTGTATCGGTCTGAATCGTTTTCACGATCGCGGCAATCTGTTTCGTCGCTTCGCCCGAGCGTTCGGCCAGCCGCTGCACTTCTTCCGCCACCACCGTGAAGCCGCGGCCCGCCTCGCCGGCGCTTGCCGCCTGGATGGCGGCATTCAGCGCCAGCACGTTCGTCTGTTCCGTAATGTCCGAGATCAGTTCCACGATCTCGCCGATCTCCTGCGAGGATTCGCCGAGGCGCTTGATCCGCTTCGAGGTTTCCTGGATCTGGTCGCGGATTTCGTTCATGCCCTTGATCGAGTTCTCCACCGCGCTGGCGCCCTTGCCGGCGGCGTCCAGCGACTGGCGCGCCACCTGGGCGGATTCCATGGCCTCGTTGGACACCTGGTTCATCGATCTGGCCATGTCGAGGACGTTGTCGCCGGCCTGCTGAATTTCGCGCGACTGCTTTTCAGTCGCGACGAGCAGTTCGGCCGTGGTTTTCTGCGCGGCCTCGGAGGCGGCGGTCACGCGCGTGGCGGCGTCGTTGATGCGCTTCACCAGCACGCCGAGCTCCTCGATCGTGTAGTTCACCGAGTCGGCGATGGCGCCCGTGATGTCCTCGGTCACCGTCGCGCGGATGGTCAGGTCGCCGTCGGCCAGGTCGCCCATCTCGTTCATCAGCCGCAGAATGGCTTCCTGGGTGGCGTTCTTCGAAGCCTCCGCCTCGTGCCGCTGGCGTTCCGCCTGCTCGCGCCGGGCCGCCGCGTCGTCGTTGTACACCTTGGCCATCAGGGCCAGGGCGCCGATGGCGAGAAAGGTGAAGATGCCGATGACGATGGTGTTGGTGGTCCGTCCCGCGATCTCCGCGGCATGAGCGCTGGCAAGATCGGTGGTCGTCTTGAGCAACGCGCCGCTGTCGCGGAAGATGCGGCCGCCGGCCTGCTTGGCCTGCACCAGGCGCTGCATGTTGCCGAGTATGCCGGCCACCGCCTCCTGGTACTCCTTGAAGGAGCCTTCCAGTTCGGCCAGCTTCTCCCTGGTCTCCGGGTCGGAAGCTGCATTGATGCGCATGGCCTCCGAGCCCTTGGTCAGGGCGCCCAGCACGTCGCGGAAGGTGTTGGTGTCCTTGCCCAGCAGGAAGGCGACTTCGGGGTCGATGGCGTCGGCGACCAGCAGCGCATTGGCGTTCTTGGCCAGGCGCTGCGTCAGCATCACCAGCTGGTTGGCGGCGGCGATCTCGCGCGCGGCGGAACCGGTCTGCAGCTTGAGCGCGGCAACCTGCTCGGCCAGTTCGAGCAGTTGCGGATTCTTCGAGTTGATGGTCGACACCGACTTGCCGAGCTGGGTCAGGTTCTTCTCCTGCTCGAGCACCTGGGTGGCGTTCTTCTCCGTTTTTTCCCACTCCGCGGCCAGCGCCTGAAGCGCCGGCTGAGTGGCGTCGGGGCTGGGCGGAACATCGATCTCATCGATGACGCCGCCCCTGGTCACCTTGTCCAGCAGGGTCGAGAAGCCGTCCCGGCCTTCCCTCAGCTCCCTGAACGCCG
>PNJM01000109.1 GCA_013821865.1 Rhodocyclaceae bacterium | reverse complement strand
AGAGTATTTCCGAAACGCTCCATGGATCCTTGCCCCTCCCTAGCCAGATTGCGACTACGGCAGAAGCAGCCAAGTACATATAGAAGACGCTGGGCAGGGCTGCACGGTCATAAAAAATCGCCACGATTAGGAAGACAACAGGTAAAATATAGCCTGTCGCGAACAGGAAGGCTCCAACGGCTCCCTCGGAGCGAAGCAGCGAAATCCACCACCATGCGCATACCGCTAGAGCACTGATGACCTCCAACCATTGTGGCATCAAGGCACCAGTGCAGCATGCGTGCCGGCCCGCTGGACGTGTCTTTCGTCGCCATTCCAACGGAACAGATATTCGCTTTCCCCCCGATATTTGGGATTATCCACAATGTAGCGCACCGTTGCAGGCCACCATTTGCCGCCGCGCGACGTTGGGACGCCCTCGCCGTTCAAGGCGCTGGCGATGCTCTGGAGCGTCGCTCCATCCTTTCGCAGGGCGAAAATCCGTCGCACCGTCGCCGCGCTCTCGGCATCAGGCGCAAGCCCGCCCTCCCGATCCGCGACATAGCCGAGCGGCACGGCCCCGCAGGCATAGCCGCCCCGCGTCGCCTTTTCGCGCCGGCCAAGGAATGTGCGCTCTGTGATGACCTGGCGCTCTTGCTCGGCCATGCCGGCTAGGATGGCGAAGACGGTTCGGCCCATGGGCGTCGCCGTGTCGATCGGCTCTGTCACGCTGCGGAGCTGCACGCCATGGCGCTCCTGCAGTTCATTGGCCGCCGTCACGGCATAGACAATCTGGCGCGCCAGGCGGTCGAATTTCCAGACCAGCAAGACAGAGAATGCCCCGGCCTCGGCCAGCTCGACCACGCGCCCGAATCCAGCACGCTCGGCCGGCCGCGTTGCCCCGCTCACGGCGGCGTCGGTGACGACCTCGACCAGCTCATAGCCCTGGCTTTCTGCGAAGGCGCGGATTGCCGCCTCTTGCGTCATGAGGCCGAAACCATGCTGCGCCTGTTCCGATGACGAGACGCGGACATAACCCACGGCCTTGTTGACGACCACGGCGCGCTCGCTGGCGACCACACTGGCCTTCCGCTTCAACCGCGTGACGCGCTTTGATCCGACCATCGGGGAGCCCTCTAAGAGGTAATAGGAGATAGGAAAGAAAAGCGCGTTTATGAATTTATCCGAATATCTATAAATGCCCCTCTGATGTCAAGGCGGCGAGACGGCTTGATAGCAGGTCGGCACGCTCCAGAGCCGTCCCGTTGACGAGCCCGCTTGGCAAGGCGTTAACCAGATGGCCATTAGGCTCGCCAGCACGACCACAAGGCGGCTCATATGCAAGTCATCACCATCGCGGCTCGCAAGGGCGGATCGGGCAAGACGACCCTGGCCACGCATCTAAGCGTTTTGGCGGCAGGGGAGGGGCGGCCTGTGCTGCTACTCGACACCGACCCGCAGCGCTCTCTTGCGTGGTGGTGGCGGCTGCGGGAGGCCGAGACGCCGCATCTTGTGGAATGCGAGGGGCGCGACCTCGGCAAGATAATCGAGGCGGCCAGGCGCGAGGGCGTTCACGCCTGCATTATCGACACCCCGCCCCATGCCGAAAACAGCATCCTCGCCGCAATGCGGGTTTCCGACCTCATCGTGATTCCGACGCGGCCCGGCCCGTTCGACCTGGCCGCCTGCGCCTCAACGATCGAGATGGCCGCCGCGACCGCCAAGCCGGCGCTAACCGTCATCAACCATGCGCCCCCTCGGATCGGCGCGGCCGAGCCCTCGATCGTTGCGGAAGCGCGCGAGGCTCTGGCCAGCATGGGCGCGACCGTCGCCGCCTCTGTCATCAGTCAGCGCGTCGCACTGTCTCACGCCATCATCGGCGGATCGACCGTGAGCGAATATGAGCCCGCCGGCCGAGCGGCGGCCGAGATTGCGGCGCTCTGGACGGAAATTCAGACCAGCATCGGAAAGGCCTAGATCCATGGCAACGAAACCGCGCCAAAAGCTAACCGGCCTAACCGGCTTGCTCGCCACGAAACCCAACGCCGCGCCGCTTGCGCCGGCGGGCCTCGATCCGGAAGCGCAGGGTGCTCCGGTCCGTAAGGAGCGGGATAGCCGCGTGCAGGTATTGGTTCGGATGACGCCGGCCGAGCGGAAGGCGCTGAGGCGTGTTGCCCTTGACCAGGACACAACGGTGCAGGCGCTTGTCGAGGACGCCTTGCGCGACCTCCTGCGGCGTCATGGGGCATAAGGCGATGTTGGCAGCGACCTAATCAAGGCATCAGCCCCGTCTATAAGTCTCTCGCCAGGATTCGTCTTGCAGTGGGATATGAGCGGCCCCCAAACCGCTAGGCGGCTATTCAAGGATTTGATTTCGTATCGGCGCTTTCGCACGGCCATCAGCGAAATGTTGGACGAAGACAAATATCCGCCGAACCACGATATTGCAGCAACTTCGTAAAGTTCGTTCTCAGCGTTCTTTATTACAGAGACGCATTCATCCTTGCCCACACCAAGGACAACTTCGCTAACTGGCTGAGCCTCTGCCCCGGTAGCAAAAAGCGCCAGGAGCGCCAGGCCGCATCGCTTCATTCCATGCCTTCCGTTGACAGACTCAGCACATGCGTTCGTCATGGCAAATCACCCTGGCGAAGCAGATTCGGGCCGGGGCGAAGGGGAAACCATGCCGCGACGATGATCTAGAAAAGCCAACGGCCCCAGAGGCGGGAACCTCTGGAGCCGTTTGAAACGCTGGAAGGCTTCGCCATCCCGACAATGGCAAGTCAACCATAGACCCCCTCGGGGAGTCAACGCGGAATCGCCGTTCCGTGAGCGCAGAGGCTTGTCTAAAAAGGTAGCGCCCCATCGGCGCAGCCCGTGATGACGCGCGGCCCTGTTACGGGGCTCAACGATGCTTGCCGACCAAATTTCAACAGCGATCGACGGCGCTAAATCCGTCGCGGCGCTCGACCATCTGGCCAAACTCGTTTGGCAGGGCATCGGGGCCGATGCGATAGGCGATGATGAAGCGCACGGCCTTTTGTCCCGGCTGCAAGAGCGCCGGGGGCAGGCGCGCGCCGATCGGCAGCCCGTAGGCATCCCGCCTGGCCGGCCTTCGATCTTTCCCCCGCGCCGGCCGCAGCTTTCGCCGCGCACCGCCAAGTGTCTCGCGCGTCGCCGGCAGCTCGCCGCATCTGGCCCCTTGCCCCCGCAGCTTGCGGCGCAGTTCACATGTGCCGAGCTGGCCGCGCTGATGATTGTCCGTGACGAGGTGAGGGCGCAGGGCTCATGCTCTCGATCCATTGCCGAGATTGCCGCCCGTGCCGGGGTAGGGCGCACGACCGTGCAAAACGCTCTCAGGCTGGCCGCTCGGCTCTGTCTCGTCATCGTGCAGGAACGCCGCCGCGACGGTCAAAAGAACCTGCCCAACGTCATCAGGATCGTGAGCCGCGAATGGCTGGCTTGGAATGCGACCAGGCCGAAGCCCAAACGCGGACGCTCTATAGGGTTCAATTTCATGAACCCCACGGGCAACGAAGATAAACGGAAAGAAGGCTTTTCGAGATTTAGGGCGAGGGGAGGGGAGGCGAAACGCGCAGATCGACCAGGGCGCGCCTGCCATGGGGCGAGAGCTGGCGACGACTAGCCGCCTCGCCGTCTTCAAATCTCGCAAACAAGACGACTGGCCAGCTTGATAACAGGCGGGCTTGCGGGCTCACGACCAAGGCGCGCCGCGTCGCCATCCACAGCAAGGCGGTCGCGGTATTGTTCGCCGTAACACCGAAAGATTGCGTTTTGAGCGAATGGGGCGCATCATCTGCGCCGTGCGGTCATGAGAACGCACGAAAGCCGCCCCGTCGATTTTCCACGACCTACGGGAGCGGCTTCCTGATGTAGCCAAAGGACGCGAGCGCCCGATGACCCGACTAAGCTGCCACAAGTCTCCAGGCAATCGCAAAGCGACCCTGTTGGCCGTAACAGCCCTCGGCCATCGGCGGCGTCCCTTCCCCGAAGGAAACTGCCGCAATGAACTCTGGACCACTCCAGCCCTACACGCGCGAGGAAGCGCTTAGCATCGGGGAGGCGGCCGAGCGCACCGGCCGCAAGCCCCCGACCATCCGCGCATGGTGCGCCCGCCATCAGCTCGGCCGCCATATCGGCGGGCAATGGGCCGTCTCCAAGGTGGCGCTTCACCTATTCGAGAATGCGCCGGCCGATGCGCTTGCCGCCTATCTCAAAGGCGACCGGCAGAGCGCCGCCATCGTCGCGGCCTACAAGGCCGAAGGCGTCCCGCTTCCCGCAGGGCAGGGGGCGCGCCATGAGTGATCCGCTGATTGTGGGGCGCTTCGCCAAAAACAGCATGGAAGACGTGGTGGTCACGCTCGATTCCTTCCGCAATATCCCGCTGATCGACGTGCGGGTTTATGCCAGCTTCACAACGCCCGGCGACGAGCGGAAGCCGACGAAAAAGGGCATCTCGATCAAGCGAGAGCTGTTGCCGTCGCTGATCGAGGCGCTGCAAGCGGCCTCGGCCGAGATTGCAAATCCGACCGGGAGGGCTGGCCAGTGAGCGACCTTTCCGCCCCCGTGACAAAAATGGTTGTCCGGATCGGGGATAACCCGACTCCGCGAACCTTCGCCGGCCGCTTCGCTTGGACCTTGAACGAGCTTGTCCAGGCAGGCCCCAAAGGCATCACGTCGCTGGAGAACCCTGCGCCGCGCATCTCGCATTACATCATGATTTTGCGCCGCGCTGGCGTGAACATCAGCACAGAAGACGAGCGCCACCCCGGCTCATTCTCCGGCCGCCATGGGCGCTATCGGCTGGAGGTTCCCGTAACCGTGCTGGAAACCGGCCGTGGCATCAGCGGGCGCAAGGTCGCGGCCGACGCGCGGCGAAAGGCAGCCTGACAAATAGCCCGCTCCCCAAAACCGGGGAGCGGGCAACCCCTCCACAATGCCGGGCCGACCATGACAACGCGCGCCGAACTGATCCAGACCACTGCCGACGCCATCGCCTCGCGGGCTGAGCGCTCGGTCGCATACGCTCGCGAAAGCAAGGCAAGAATGCGAGTGGCAGAGGCGGCCATGATGGCGGCCGGGCTGGCGAAGACAGGCCCCGAAAGAGGGGCGCACAACGCATTCGTCTGGCGCAGCAATCGGATCCGTTATCTCATTCGCTCCGGATCGAGCGCCTTGCGGATGGCCGCGCGTCTGGCCGCCTATGCCACCCCGCTCCTGTCCAAACTGGACGGGCCTGAGTGGCGAGAGATCGACGCGCAGTTGACCGTGGGCTTGCAGGCGGCGGCTGCGCTTATTGCGCGTGCCGATCGGCACGCCGGCTGGACGCTCTCGGCCATCACTGCGGAATTTCCCCTTTCGCTCTCGACTGACTGGCCGGCGCATCTTGACCGGCCTGCGGGGGCTGTTCTGGCCGATCAAGCGGCGTGGCAGGCATGGTGCGACATTCCCAAAGAGCCGGGCATGGAAACCGCGCGGGACGAAATGGACGCGCTGCGCCAGCAAGCCGCCTTCCTGGCCGGTTTCCTTCGCGGCGAGCGCGGATGGTTCCAGCGCGAGTTAGCCGAGCTGGAGCATGGGCCACAGGCGCAGCCCAAGGCGGCCGGCGAGGCCGAGCGCATGCGCAGGATGCGAGCGCGCCGCAAGGCGGGCATCGTTCACAAGGTGACGCTAGACCTGCATCAGCACCTTGTTGCCGAGCTGGAGCGCCACGGCTTCATCAAAGCCGCGCACAGCCCGCAAGACTTAGAGGCGGGCGTGTCGTCGTTTCTCAGTGCCGCCCTGGCCGCATATGCCGCCGCCGACCCGGTTGCGGACAACTACCGGAGCGCAGAAGAATAGAAATCAATAGTTTCGAGCGTTTCTAGCGTATTGGCGCTTCCTTTATTTGTGGTGCTGCAAACAATACGCTGCCTTCAAATTCATGGAGGCAGAAATGCACTTTCCCGAAGCTATCCAACTCCGAACCGAACCCGGCTTGCGCGAGGCGCTGCACAAGGTGGCGCGACGTGAGAACACGACCGCTGCCGAGTTTCTGCGCCGTGAACTGCGGGCGATCCTGCGGAAGCACGGCGAGAGCGCCGTCAATGACAACGGCGCAAGCCAGCCGGCAGCACTGGCGAGCGGGGCCGCGTCATGAGCGGCACCATCCACAATTTCCCCGATCGGGAGCCTCATCAGCACGGCCCGCAGCCGAGCGCCGCGCCGCCTCTCCCGCTGGAGGCGCAGATTGCGGCCTGCGCCTTTGCCCTGGCCGCTGCCCGTCAACGCATCGCGGAAGCCGAGACGCTGTTGCGCTGGAGCCCGCGCCAGCAGGGGGCGATGAGCGACGTGATGCGCGACTTGGGCCAGGCGATCCAGGCGGCTGATCAGCATTACGCCGCGTTCGCGCAGATGCTCCTTTGTGAAGGACAGGCCTGATGGCGACAGCTTCCGGCCAGCGCAAGGCTGTCGTCCAGAACAACCAGATTTTCTCGAACAATCTGGACGGCCTCACCAACATTCTCGGCACGACCTCGCGGCAGTCTCTGGACGCGCTGGGGCAGGGCAGGACAAGCGCGGTCAATGCGCTGACGGGTCAGGCCAGCAACGCGCTCGACGCTGTGCGTGGCGGCTATGGGCAGGCCCGCAACGATGTGCAGGCCGGCTTCGGGCAGGCGCGCAATGACACGCTGACTGGGATCGGGTTGTTCGACCAGTTCGCAGCGAACGGCAATGCGGCCAACCAGGCACAGAGCGATTTCCTCGGGCTGGGGGACACGGCGGCGGCTGATGCGGCGCTGGCGCGGTTTCGCGGGGCGACGGGTTATCGCGACATCGTTGACTCGACGAGCGACGCGGCGCTTCGCAAGGCGGCTGTCGTCGGCGGGCTGGGCGGGAACCAGCTTGACGAACTGGGCCGGATCGGTGGCCAACTCGCGAACCAGTCGGCGCAGCAGTATTTCGGCAACCTCGGCACGGTTGCGGGGCAAGGCCTGACGGCTCTTGGCCAGCAGCAGCAGGGCTACAACGCGCTCGCCAATCAGGGCATTGCGCAGGGCGGCGCGCTGGCGGGGATTTCCACCGGCATGGCGGATCGCGAGGCCGCGATCAACACGGGGCTGGGAAGCGCGCTCGGCAACGCCTTCACCGGCACGGCGGCGCAGGAGGCTTCGGTCTTTGGCGGGCTTGGAAACAGCCTAACCGACCTCGGCAAGTTCACGACAAACGGAATCACGTCCGGCATTTTCGAGGCCGGCAAGGCCAGCGACGCCGCCAAGGCCGCAAACGAAAACCTCACAATGGGCGCTGTCGGCATGGGCCTTGGCCTCCTGACCGCACCGCTCACGGGCGGCGCTTCATTGGGTGGAGCTGCGGGCGCGGCAGGCGCGGCAAAGGGCGGGCCAACCCTGCTCGGCAAGGTCTTTGGATACTGACATGGCATTCAGCGCATTCACCAATTACGACTACAGTTCCGGCCTCGCCGCGCTCGGGAAGGGCGTGGACTCGCTCAACAAGGGTTTTGCCGACAAGCGCAAGCGCGACGCGCTTAATCAGGTTGTCGCAGAGGATCTGGTCGGAGAAAATCCGAACTACGCCAGCGCCGGCAGCAAGCTCCTGGCTTTGGGAGAAACCGCTGTCGGCAGTCGGTTGCTGGAATTGGGCGAGGTGACGCGCGGCCGGATCGCAGGAGAGCGCGCAACTGCGGCGCTGCAATCGGCCATCGGCGGCGTCCCGCCTCTCGCGGCGCTCGGCACAAACCTTCCGGCTCGATCGGCCAGCATCGGCGATCCGAGCGAGGTGGAGAGCCGTTTCGTCAACACGGTGCGCGGCGAGGGCCTGACCAATCCGATCGGCCTCGCCGCAGTCGCCGCGACCGGGAAGGCCGAAAGCGGCTTCTCTCCACAGAACGTCAACCGCACCTGGTCCGATCCTTCTCAGTCCGGCCAGCCCGGCCAGTCCGGCGGCATCATGAGCTGGCGCGAGGATCGGCTTCGCAACCTCAACCGCTTCGCGGCCGAGCGGGGCGAGCAACAGCCTTCGGTCGAAACCCAGGCGCTGTTCCTCGCCAAGGAAGACCCGCAGCTCATCCCTCGCCTCAACGCCGCCCGTTCGCCGGAAGAGGCCAATTCGATCATGGCGAACGCCTGGCGCTTCGCCGGCTTCGACCAGCCCGGCGGCGAAAGCGCTCGGCGTCTCGATCTCACGCGCCAGTATCTCCAGCGCTTCGGCCAACAGGCGCAGGCCGATGCCCCGGCCCCCGGCGCGGTCCCGGCCGAGATGCCGGGCAACGGCGCGGGC
>PNJM01000108.1 GCA_013821865.1 Rhodocyclaceae bacterium | reverse complement strand
GCAGCAGCCCCTGCCGGTCGCCCGCCTCGACGACGATATCCACCGGGTAGAGCGCCTCCGCCCCGCCGCCCCACTCCGCGCTGATGACGCGCTCCGGGTTGCGCGTGCTCATATTCCTGAAGTTGGTGCAATCGACGCGGTGGATGGAAACGCCCTTGCCGCGCGTGACGAAACCGGCAATCCGGTCTGACGGCGCCGGCTTGCAGCAGCGGCCGAGCTGCGTCAGAAGCTTGTCCACGCCGACGATCAGCACGCGACTGCCCGAGCCTGCCGCCTTGCTGCGCCGCGCCTGGATGGCCGGCGCCTCGGGAATTCCTTCCGGCGCTCCACGCAGCGCCACCTGGATCTGCCTCGTGCCGACATCATTGCGCGCGGCGGCGAGATAAAGCGCATTGGCATCGGCAAAACCGAGCTTGTGCGCCAGTTCGTCGATGCTGGCGCCGGACTGTCCTTCGCGCTGCATCTCCCGTGCGATGACTGTCCGCCCCTGCGCCAGCGTCTCGGCCTCCTCCAGGCCGGAGAACCACTGGCGAACCTTGGAGCGCGCCCTCGGCGTGGCGAGATAGCCTAGTTCGACATTGAGCCAGTCGCGCGAAGGACCGCCCTGCTTTGCCGCGACGATTTCCACCGTCTGGCCATTCTCCAGCGGCGTGTTGAGCGGCACCAGGGCGCCGTTCACCCTGGCGCCGCGGCAGCGGTGCCCCAGGTCGGTATGCAGCCGGTAGGCAAAATCGACCGGCGTCGCACCGCGCGCCAGATCGATCACGCGGCCCTGCGGCGTCACTACGTAGATGGTGTCGTCCAGCGCGGCGCGCTTGAACTGCCGCACCCATTCCGAGGAGTCGCTGATCTCGTCGCGCCACGACAGCAGCTGGCGCAGCCAGGCGATCTTGTCGTCGTAGCGGGCATCGCTGCCGGCGTTTTCCTTGTAGCGCCAGTGGGCGGCGACACCCAGCTCGGCGTGGCGGTGCATCTCATGCGTGCGGATCTGCACTTCCAGCGCGCGGCCGCCCGGTCCGATCACGGCCGTGTGCAGCGAGCGGTAGTTGTTGCCCTTGGGATGCGCGATGTAGTCGTCGAATTCCGTCGGGATGGGCTGCCAGATATGGTGCACGATGCCGAGCACCGTGTAGCAATCCTTCATCTCATCAACCAGCACGCGCAATGCCCGGATGTCATACACCTCCTCGAAATCGAGGTGCTTCGCGCGCATCTTGCTGTAGATGCTGTAGATGTGCTTGGGCCGGCCGTACACCTCGGCCTCGATGCCGACCGCCTTGATCTCGTCCTTGACGCGGGCAACAGCCTCGTCGATGAAGCCCTCGCGCTCGACGCGCCGCTCGTCGAGCATTCGCGCGATGCGCTTGTACAGATCCGGCTCGAGGAAGCGGAACGACAGGTCCTCCAGCTCCCACTTGAGGTGCCAGACGCCGAGGCGGTTGGCGAGCGGCGCGTAGATGTCCAGGCTCTCCCGTGCGACGTCCTCCCGCGGCAGCTCGGCATGGTCGGCCAGGTAGCGCAGCGTCTGCGTGCGGCTGGCCAGCCGCAGCAGCACCACGCGGATGTCCTCGGACATCGCCAGCAGCATCTTGCGCAGAACCTCGGCCTGCGCCCGCACGTCGGGCGCACCGGCCGTGACCGTGACACGGGTGACGAGGCGCAGGCCGTTCAGGCGGCGCAGGCCATCCACCAGGCGGGCCACCGGCTCGCCGAACCCGGCGGCCAGTCTCTCGCCGGCATCCGGCAGGTAATCCGAAACGGCGAACAGGAGCGCCGCCAGGCGCGTTTCCGCATCCAGCTTGAGCGAGGCGGCGATCAGCGCCATGCCGACGGCGTGGTTCCAGGCACTCTCCCCGGTGCCGAGGCTGTGCTCGCCGTAGAGCGCCTTGATCAGCTCGACGCCACGCTCGACGGCTGCGCGCGCTTCCTGCGGCAGCCCCTCGACGAGAAGATCGAACTGCGCCTCCTCGGCGCCGGTCTGGGCGATGGAATGGGTGACTGAAACCACAATGGTGGGGAAATGCCGGCCGGGCTTTAGCCCGACATAACGCGCTGCGTCGGCCTGAAGGCCGACCTGCAAGGCGAATTATGCCACGGCGGGATCGCAGCCGCTCAGCGACGGGCCTTGCGCGCCGGCTTGGCCGTTGCCTTCGCGGCAACCTCCCCGCCCGCCTTCTCCACCAGCCCGTCGAGGGCATCCCCCAGCGTCGGCCGCTCTTCGCGGAAGTACAGCCCGAGGGCCGGCGTCTCGTCGTGCATGGCCTCGCGCAGCGCCGCCAGCCTGTCCGAGGGATCGTGGTCGGCGGGCAGGTCGCGCACCTGCACGCCGAGGTTGCTGTAGGTGCGGTGCGTCTTATCGAAGGTGACGCAGGGCGAGAGGATGTGCAGGTAAGAGAAGCCGCGATGCGACATGGCCTGGGTGATCATCTTGTGCAGGTGGTCGGGGCGGCCGGCGTAGGCCTGCCCGACCCAGCTGGCGCCGTAGGAAAGCAGCATCATGAGCGGGTTGAGCGGGCGGTCCGGGTTGTCATAGGGCGAAGTCGGCGTGCGGAAACCGATGGCCGAGGTAGGCGAGGTCTGGCCCTTGGTCAGACCGTAGATGCCGTTGTCGAACAGCAGGTAGGTGATGTCCACGTTGCGCCGCGCCGCGTGCGGCACGTGGCCGCCGCCGATGGCGAAGCCGTCGCCGTCGCCGCCCACCGCCACCACGGTCAGCGCATCGTTGGCTGTCTTCACGCCGGTGGCCACCGGCAGCGCGCGGCCGTGCAGGGTGTGGAAGCCGTAGGTGTTCACGAAGAACGGGAAGCGCGAGGAGCAGCCGATGCCGGACACCATCACGGCATTCTCGTTCGGGATGTTCAGCTCGCATAAAGAAGCAGCCACTGCCTCGACGATGGAGAAATAGCCGCAGCCCGGGCACCAGGTCGGCAGCGTCTTCGAGCGGTAGTCGAGCCGCCCGCTCTCCTCGACTTCCCTGAGCTTTTCCTCGAGATAGACCGGTTTGATATCGCCCATTGTGTCCTCCTAGGCCGCCTTTTGCGCCGTTTTGCCACGCCCCGCCAGGCGGCGGATTTCTTCGAGGATGTCCTCGACCTTCATCGGCTCGCCCGGCACGCGGTTCAGCCTGGTCACGGGCTTCGCCACGTGCGCCTGCAGCAGGTTGGCGAACTGCCCCTGGTAATTCAGCTCCGGCACCAGCACCTGCTTGCAATCGTTCATGAACGCCGCCACGCCATGCGTCGGGAAGGGCGAGAGCATCACCACCTTCATCGCCGCGCAGCGGATGCCCTCGCCGCGCGCCTTGTACATGGCCTCCAGGCACTCGCCGAAGGTCGAGCCCCAGGAAATCAGCCCCACATCCACTTGCCCCTCGTCGCCGAAACGCTTGTAGTGCGTGAAATCCGGATGCCTCAGCGCCGCCTTGAGCTTCTCGTGGCGCTTGCGGCTCATCGCCTCGTGCATCTGGGCCTGGTCGTTGGGCCGGCCCAGCTCATTGTGCTCGAGGCCGGTGATGACGTGCATGCCGCCCTTCTCGCCCGGAATGGCGCGCGGGCTGATCAAATCCCCGGTCAGGGCGAAGCGCTTGTACTGCTCGCCCGCCTGCAGCTTGCCCGGCTTGCGGTTGCAGTCCGCCTCGAAGGGTGGCCGCGACGGAAACACCACCGTTTCGTAACGGTTGGAAAGGTAAAGGTCGAGCAGGACGATCACCGGCGTCTGGTAGGCCTCCGCCATCTCGAAGGCCTTGCCGCCGCAGCGGTAGCATCCATCCACGTTGGTCGGCGCGATGACGATGCGCGGCGCATCGCCGTGGCCGCCATACACCGCCATGTGCAGGTCCGACTGCTCGGTCTTGGTCGGCATGCCGGTGGACGGCCCGCCGCGCTGGGAAACGAAGACCACGCTCGGCACCTCGGCGATGACGCCCAGGCCCAGCATCTCCGCCATGAGGGCGAGGCCCGGCCCCGAGGTGGAGGTGGCCGCCCGCGCGCCGGCGAAGCCAGCGCCGATGGTGGCCGAGATGGCGGAGATCTCGTCCTCGGTCTGCAGCAGGCGCGCACCGCGCTTGGGCATTTCCGACGCCAGGCGCTCCATGATCGAGGTGGCCGGCGTGATCGGATAGCCGAAGAAGGTATCGATGCCGGCATCCAGCGCGCCGCGCACCACCGCGGCGTTGCCGTTGATCATTTCCACCGTGGCGCCCGCCACGACGGTCGACACCGGCGGGCCGAACATCACGTCGTCCAGCTTGAAGGTCTGCGCGGCAAGGTCCAGCCCGGCCTTGAAGGCCGCCTCGCTCGCTTCGGCCGCTGCCGCCTTGCTCTTGAACTTCCTGCCGATGGCTTTCCTGAAGGCCTCCGCCGGCAGGCTGAGCAGGCCGGCAAGGAAACCCAGTACGACGATGTTGCGCGAGCGGTTGGCGCCGGTGCTCTTCTCCGACAGTTCGCGGATCGGCACCGGATACGGCAGCTGCCCCGGCCCGATGTGGGCGCTGATGTGGCCGCCCTCGGGCAGCTGCACGATGGAACCGCGCTCGTAGATGACGGCGCCGCACTCGCGCACTTCGCCCGCGTGCGGGATGGCATGGCTGTCGTCGAGCGAGATCAGCACGTCGGACTTGTTCTTGAGCGAATAGGCCTGCTCGGTGGTGATGCGCATGCGCGCGATGCACTTGCCGAAGCCGCGGATTTCCGGCGGATAGACATCGAAACTGATCACCTTGTAGCCCATGCCGGCCAGCGCGCTGCGCAGGATTTCACCGGCGGCGATGGTGCCGTCGCCCGCCGAGCCGACGATGGAGATCTGGATATCGGTCGCCATTATTCGTACTCCCAGAACGGCGACTGGATCCTGCCGTCGCCCGAGATGTGCAGCTTTTCATCCTGCGCCGGCACCCACGGATCGCTGCTGCCGGTGATGTTGCGCGCGGCGAGATCGCCCATCGCCCGCACGTTCTTCCAGCCGTAGTAGAAGCGGTAGCGCCGCTCCGCGTCCGACCAGATCTGGCAGACGTCGCCCGCCGCGTAGATGCTCTCGTCGGTGGTGCGCAGCCCCGGGCTCACCAACAGCCCGCGCTCGATGTCCACCCCTGACCCGAGCATGAACTCCACCGAGGGCATCAGGCCGAAGAAGGGCATTACCACGTCGCCGGCGATCTCGGTGCCGTCCTTGAACAGCACGCGCCGCGCCGAGAAGCCGCGCGCGCCCTGCTCGATGGAGGCGATGCCGCCGGTGTCGGCGCCCTCGATCACTTCGATGCCCATCTTCTCCAGCGTGGCGACCAGCGCCGGCCGCTCGCTCTCGCCCACCTCGTGCGGCCAGAAGGTGTGCGGGCCCGCCACCAGCGTGACGCGGTGCTGCGTGTCGATGAGCGTGCGGGCGAGATCCAGGCCGATCATGTCGCCGCCCAGCATGATGGCGTGGCCGCGCTCGGGCAGCGCCTTCGCCATCGTGATGGCGTCCTCGTAGCTGCCGAAGTTGTGCATGAGCGGCCGGAACTCGGCCAGCTCCTCGGGCAGGTAGGCGCGCCCGCCGGAAGCCACCAGCAGCGTATCGAAGCGGATTTCCTCCTTGTGGTCGAGCGTGATGACCTTGCGCCGCGAATCGACGTTGGCCACGTGGCTGGCGCGGCGCATGCCGATGCGGCGGTCGCGGTAGAACTCCGCCGGGTGGACGAGGAACTCGCGCCAGTCGCGGCTGCCGCGGAATACCTTGGGCAGGTCGTAGCGCTTGTAGAAGAGCAGCCTCGACAGCGTGAGGATGGTGATGCGGCTGTCCGGATCGCGCTCGCGCAGGGTTTCCGCCGCCTGGAATCCGGCCACGCCGCTGCCGACGACGACGTGATGGCGCGCGCTCTTGGCTGTTTCCGCCATCTCAGACCTCCACCTCGGTGAGTTCGCAGCGCGAGATCGAGATGCACTGCACCGGGCAGGCGTTATAGCACTGGCCGCAGCGGATGCACTCGTTGTTGTCGATCCAGATGGCGCCGACCTGGTTCCACTCCTTGGTCTCCAGCAGCCTGCCGTAGGCGCCGTCGTCGCCGATCTCGACGCCGCGCACCAGCTTGATGCAGTTGCGCGGCGCCACCTCGATGCAGGCGCGGCAGAAAATGCAGCGGTCGATGTCGATCTGGTAGCGCAGGTTGCACAGGTAGCAGCGCTTGGCCTCCTCGAAGGCAGTCTGCTCGTCCATGCCGGTCTCGACCTCGCGGCCGACGCCGCGCATGCGTTCGGCCAGCGGCGCCGTCGGCATGTGCTGGCGCGGGATGAAGTCGAAGGCCCGCTCGCGCAGGGGCTTGTCGACCGGCACGATGCGCACCACCTGGCGGCGCCGCTCGTGGTGCATCAGCCAGGCGTCGATGCGCCGCGCGGTGTGGCGGCCGTGGCCGACGGCCTCCACCACGGTGGAGGCGCCGCGCACGTAGTCGCCGGCGGCGAACAGGCCGGCCTGCGAGGTCATGCCGTTCTCGCCGACGCGCACGTTGCCCCAGCGGTCGAGCTCCAGCTTGGTGCCGAGGAAATCGTTCACCGTCTGCTGGCCGATGGCGATGATGAGCGTGTCGCAGGGCTCGACGAACTCCGAGCCCTCGATGGGAATGGCCTGCCGCCGGCCGCCCGCGCGCCAGCCGCCGAGGCGGTTCTGCACGAACTCGATGCCGGTGAGGCGTCCCTTGTCGTCGGTGGCGAGCCCGACCGGCGTGCGCAGGCCCTTGATGCGCACGCCCTCGCGCTTGGCCTCGAAAATCTCCTCCTGGGTGACCGGGATGTATTCCTCGGCGGTGCGGATATGGATGGTGACTTCCTCGGCGCCGAGCCGGGCCGCCACGCGCGCACAGTCCAGCGCGGTGAAGCCGGCGCCGACCACGGCGACGCGCTTGCCGACGCGTTTCTTCTCGCCGCGGTGCATCTGCACCAGGAAATCCAGCCCGTATTCGACGTCGGCCAGTTCCTTGCCCGGGTCGCGCTTCTCCCATTCGCCCTGCAGCGGCAGCGGCGACGCCGCCATGCAGCCGGTCGCCAGCAGCACCGCGTCGTAGTCGTGCAGCAGCGCGGCCAGCGGCGTCTGCCCTTTCGCAGTGCCGATCTCCACGCCGGTGCGCAGCTGCACGCCGAGACGCAGCGCGTTGTGCAGTTCAACGTCCAGCGTGCCGCGCGGCAGGCGGAACTCCGGGATGCCGTAGCGCAGCATGCCGCCGGCGAGTTCCTCGCGCTCGAGGATCACCACGTCGTGGCCGAGCAGCGAAAGATCGTGCGCCGCCGCCACGCCGGCCGGCCCCGCGCCGACGATGGCCACGCGCTTGCCGGTGGGCGAATAGAGGCGCTCGGTAATGCGGTGGCCGGCGTCCTTGAGGTCGGCGGCGACGCGCTTCAGGTGGCAGATCGCCACCGGCTCGCCGTTGCCCGGCCAGCCGTGGCGGCACTGCGACTCGCAGGGCCGCGAGCAGATGCGCCCGAGCACGCCGGGCAGGACATTCGCTTCACGGTTGGTTTCGTAGGAGCGGCCGTACTGGCGCTCGATGATTTCCCGGATATAGACCGGGACATTGGTGCCGGCCGGACAGGCCGACTGGCAGGGGACATTCTGCTTGACCCAGCCGATGTCGCGCGGGTCGTCGGAGATGTATTCGCGCTGCTCGGCCGCCGGCGCGCCTGGCGCTTCCGACGGCGGTCGTATTTCGCCCATTCCACCCTCCATCATGGCTTAATGCCATTGACAGGCATAATGCGGCCATAAAACCCGCTTCGGTTTGACCTCGATCAATTACATGCCGGTTAGAATTCACCACCGTCCGCCAGCCCGCCCACCTGCCTTGTCCACCACCGCCCCCACCCCCTCCCGCGCCTTCGCCTATCTGCTCCTGACCCTGACCGTGCTGTTCTGGTCCGGCAACTGGGTGGTCGGCCGCTGGATCCGCGGCGACGTGCCGCCCATTGCCCTTTCCTTCTGGCGCTGGGCCATCGCTTTCGCCTGCCTGCTGCCCTGGGCCTGGCCGCACCTGCGCGCGCAATGGCGCGAGGTCATGGCCCACTGGCGCGTCCTGGCGATGCTGGGGCTCTTCGGCGGCGCCTGCCACAACGCCCTGACCTATATCGGCCTGACCCACACCACCGCCACCAACGGCGTGCTGCTCGCTTCGGCCACGCCCATCATGATCATCGGACTCTCATGGGCGCTGCTCGGCAAGCGCCTGCGCCCGCTGGAATGGCTGGGGGTGATGGTGTCCTTCGGCGGCATCGTGGTCATCGTCGCCCACGGCGAACTGGCGCGGCTGCTCGAACTGCACCCCAACGCGGGCGACCTCTGGGTGCTGGC
>PNJM01000107.1 GCA_013821865.1 Rhodocyclaceae bacterium | reverse complement strand
GTGATGCGGAAGGCCATCGCGAGGAAGCGAAGGGCAAGGATGATCGCCATTCCGCTCCAGGCGGCAATGACCGGTGACACGTCGAGCGCCTGCAGGCCAATCAGTGCCAGCGCGCCGACCCAGGCGGCAGAGGCGTAGAGTTCGCCCCGCACGAACACCAGCGGCACGTCGTTGCAGAGCACGTCGCGCAGTACGCCGCCGACCACGCCGGTGATGACGCCGAGCAGGCTTGCCGCCAGCCAGGGCGCGTGCCACTCCAGCGCAACCTGGGTGCCGACGACAGTAAACAGCGCCAGGCCGACGGCGTCCGGAACGAGGAACAGGCGTGGCGGCAGGCGCAGGCCGCGCACCAGGAAGAAGACCAGCAGCGTGGTGGCCAGGGCGACGATGAGATACGTCTGGTCGGTGATCCAGAACACCTGACGGTCGAGCAAGAGGTCGCGCACCGTGCCGCCGCCCAGCGCGGTGGCGCTGCCCACCATCACCACGCCGACGAGATCCATGTTCTTGCGGCCGGCATCGAGCACCCCGGTCAGGGCGTTCACCGCGACGGCCACCAGACCGACCCAGTAGAGCAGGTTTTCCATGCGAAGTCGCTCAGGGCGTCATGAATGGCCGAGTGTATCGGTTTCGCCGCCGTAGTGCGGAGACTGCTTTCCTTGACTACTCCCCGCAGGAAGCGCAGAGCGCTTGGAACTGCTTGAGCCGGCGCGCACAGAGTCAAACGAGGCAGCATCGCTCCAGTGGCATTCTTTACGCCAGTCGTCCGCAAGTCAATTTACTTGCCGATGGAGGCGCAGAGAGCGTGGAACAGGGCCAGCCTGCGCGTACTGATCTTTCCTGCCTCCACCGCGGCGCGCAAAGCGCAGTCCGGTTCGCGGTCGTGGTGGCAGTCGCGGAAGCGGCATTTGTCGAGATAGGGATGGAACTCGACGAAGCCCTGTTCGAGTTCGGCGCGGGTGAGATGGGACAGGCCGAACTCCTGCATGCCGGGACTGTCGATGAGGGCGCTGTTTGCGTCGAGGCGGTAGAGCCGTGTGTGCGTGGTGGTGTGCTTGCCGGAGTCGAGCGCTTCCGAAATCTCGCGCGTCGCGGCTTTGACCTCCGGCAGCAGCGCGTTGATGAGGGTGGACTTGCCCATGCCGCTTTGCCCAACCAGCACGCTCGTCTGATCGGCGAGCAGCGGCCGCAGGGCTTCCGCATTCCGTTTCGCGGACAGTTCCACCACCGTGTAGCCGAGGGCGCGGAAGGGCGCCAGTTGCGCGCGGGCGGCTGCGGCCTTGTCGGCGAGGTCGGTCTTGTTCAGCACGATCACGGCGCGCATGCGCTGCTGCTCGGCGGCGACGATGCAGCGCGTCACCAGTTCGTCGCTGAAGCCCGGCTCGGCGGCGGCGACAATGATGGCCTGCGTGGCGTTGGCGGCGAAGAGTTTCTCGCGGAAGGCGTCGCTGCGGTAGAGCAGCGTGTCGCGCTGTTCGATCGAATCGATCACGCCCTGGTCGAGGGCATTGAGCTGCACCGAGACACGGTCGCCGCAGGCGACGTTGCTCTTCTTGCCGCGCGTGTAGCAGAGGGCGACGGAGCCGTCCGCGAGTTCGACCTCGTACTGCCTGCCGAATGCGGCGACGACCAGTCCCTGGGTTTTTTTCTTCAAGCGTCGAGCAGCGCTTCGACTTTCGCGGCGCAGATGAAGTCGTTCATGGACAGGCCGCCGACCGAGTGGGTCGACCAGGCGACGCGGCAGCGGTTGTAGCCGAAGTTCATGTCGGGATGATGGTCTTCGCGCTGGGCGAGGCGGGCAACCTCATTCACGAAATCCAGCGTTTCCTGGTAATTGTTGAAGGCGAACGTCCTGGCAATTTCGTTACCTGCGTTTTCCCAGCCGGGGAGCAGGGCCAGCAGTTCCGCGCTATGCGCCGCATCGAGGCGATGCCCGGGGCCGGAGAGCGGCGTGCATTTGCCGGCGGCAAGCTCGGGCAGGGTCATGCTATTTGAACTTGTAGTACTGCCGGTTCAGGTGTGCGGCGATGTTTTCCTCGTCTTCGGGGAACAGGCCGGCATTTATCTGGGCGTTGCAGGCGGCGATGCGCTGCAGGAGGGCCTGCGGCGTGCTGATCTTGCGGTCGATGCGCTTGTAGATTTCCGTGCCGTCGCCGCCGACCAGGCGCTGGTGACAGACGACGCACTTCGCGTCATGCAGTTTCCTGCCTTCCTTCGGGTTGCCCTTGGCGAAGGGGGCCGCCGTCGCCGCGAGCGGCAGCAGAAGGATCAGCGCAGCAGTTGTCTTGTTCATCGTTCTCTCTATGACGCGCGCAAATGCGCGATGCGCGCCGCTGCCGGGGGATGGGAGTCGTAGAATGTGGAGTAGAGCGGATCGGGCGTCAACGTGGCGGCGTTGTCGCGGTAGAGCTTGACCAGTGCGGCGACGAGGTCGCCCGCCTGCGTCTGCTTCGCGGCGTAGGCATCGGCCTCGTATTCGTGCCTGCGCGATAGCGCGTTCATGAGCGGCGCCAGCGGAAAGGTGAACAAGGGGATGACCAGGGAGAACAGCACCAGCGCCGCAGCCGTGTTCCGGCTCGCCATGCCCAGGCCGTTGTAGAACCACGGCTCGGCGATGAGGGCGCCGAGCAGCCAAAGGAAGCCCAGGCTGGCCAGCGCCAGCAGGCCGATGCGCTTCCACACGTGGCGGCGCTTGTAGTGGCCCAGTTCGTGCGCCAGCACGGCCTCGATTTCCTCGGGCCGCAGCTTTTCCAGAAGGGTGTCGAAGAAAACGATGCGCTTGGCTCTGCCTACGCCGGTGAAGTAGGCGTTGCCGTGGGCGCTGCGCTTCGAGCCGTCCATGACGAACAGGCCGCTCGAGCGGAAGCCGCAGCGCGCCAGCAGCGCTTCGATGCGCGCCTTGAGCGATTCGTCGGCGAGGGGCGAGAACTTGTTGAAGAGCGGGGCGATCAGCGTCGGGTAGATGAGCAGCACCAGCAGGTTGAAGCCCATCCAGAACAGCCAGACGTGGAGCCACCAGTAAGAACTCATTTGCGCCATCAGCCACAGCACGGCCAGCAGCACCGGCAGGCCGATCGCCGCGCCGAGCAGGGTCCCCTTGACGAGATCGATGAACCACAGACGCAGGGTCATCTTGTTGAAGCCGAAGCGCTCTTCGATGACGAAGGTGCGATACAGCGTGAAAGGCAGGTCGACGACGAAGCTGAGGACGGCGATGCCGGCGATGAAGGCGATGCCGTGGGCGTAGCCGCCTTCGGCAAAGACGCTTGCCCAGGCCGAGTGCAGCGCCTGCAGGATGCCGCCCAGCGTCAGCGCCAGCACGAAGAGGGCGCCGATGGCGATTTCGATGAAGGCAAGGCGGAGCTTGGCCACGGTGTAATCGGCCGCCTTCTGGTGCGCCTCCAGCGTGATGCTCTCGCGGAACACGGCGGGCACCGCGGCCCGGTGCCCGATGACGTGGCGCAAGTGGCGGCGCGCCAGCCACAGGCGCAGCAGCGTGGTGGCGAGCAGGGCGGCGAGAAACACTACGGTGAAAACGGGCATGTTGGGTGCGTACCAGGCTGAAACTATGACAGAATCCGGGCTTTCAAAGTTTCTTGAGCGTGCGGACGATTATGGCACAGGACCCGAACAACCTCATCTGGCTGGACATGGAAATGACCGGCCTCAACCCGGACAGCGACCGCGTCATCGAGATCGCCATGGTGGCGACCGATTCCGCGCTCAATACCCTGGCCGAGTCGCCCGTCGTGGTGGTGCACCAGCCCGACGCGGTGCTCGACGCCATGGACGAGTGGAACAAGGGCACCCATGGACGCTCCGGCCTGATCGACAAGGTGAAGGCATCGGCGGTGAGCGAGGCCGGGGCCGAGGCGCTGTTGATCGAATGGATGCGGCAGTTCGTGCCCGAGCGCACGACGCCGATGTGCGGCAATTCCATCTGCCAGGACCGGCGCTTCATGGCGCGCTGGCTGCCGAAGCTGGAGGCCTGCTTCCACTACCGCAACCTGGATGTCAGCACGCTGAAGGAACTGGCACGGCGCTGGAAACCGGAGGTGTTCAAGGGCGTGGTGAAGAAAGGCCAGCACACGGCGCTGGCCGACATCCACGAGTCGATCGAGGAATTGCGCTACTACCGGGACAACTTTATCCGGCTTTAGGGCGTGAGTTCTATCTCGCCGTCGAACTGCACGGTCACCTGCAGGGACGGAATCTCCAGTGTCATGCGCACCGGGAACATCTCGTTGCCGGCCAGTGCCCCCTTTTCCTCTGCCTCCGCGATGGCGCGCACGATGGCCTGGTGCGAATTGACGCCGACGTTCTTGAGAAACCTGCGGATGCTCTGATCGATTGCTTCAGGATTCATTTCTTTTCCCCTCCTGCCATTTCCGGATGTTTGCGAGCAGGCCCGCGGTCGATGCGTCGAAATCCCCTTCGCCGCTCAGCATCTTCGGCAAAATCTCCCGCGCCATCTGCTTGCCGTGCTCGACGCCCCACTGGTCGAAGCTGTTCACGCCCCAGATGCAGCCCTGCACGGCGACCTTGTGCTCGTAGAGGGCGATCAGGCCGCCCAGCGCGCGCGGCGTGAGGGCGGGCATGAGCAGCGTCGAACTGGGCTGGTTGCCGGGGCAGACCAGGTGCGGAGCCAGGCGCTGCGCTTCCGCGGCCGGGCGGCCGGAGGCGAGCAATTGCCGCCGTGCTTCCTCTTCCGGCTTGCCGCGCATCAGTGCCGCGCTCTGCGCCAGGGCATTGGCCACCAGCGCCTCCTGCTCGGGGCTGGCGTCGCCGACCGGGACGACGAAATCGATCGGCGTCAGCCGCGTGCCCTGGTAGAAAAGCTGATGGAAGGCGTGCTGCCCCACGGAACCGGCCATGCCCCAGAGGACGGGCGCCGTGGCGCAGCCGACCGGCTCGCCTTCATGCGTGACGCGCTTGCCGTTGCTCTCCATCTCCAGCTGCTGGAGATAGGCCGGCAGCAGGCCGAGCCGGTGCGAATAGGGGATGACGGCGAGCGACTCGGCGTTGAGGAAATCAATGTTCCAGATGCCGATGAGGGCCATCGCCGCCGGCAGGTTCGCGGACAGCGGTGCGGCGAGGAAGTGCTCGTCCATCTTGCGCGCGCCGGCCAGCATGTCCTCGAAGGCGTCCATGCCGATGGCGCAGGCGAGCGGCAGGCCGATGGCCGACCACATGGAGAACCGTCCGCCTACCCATTCCGGCAGGGCGAAGCAATTCCCGCGCGCGATGCCGAAAGCCTCGGCCGCAGCAAGGTTGTTGGTGACGGCGACAAAGTGTCTGTCGATGTCCGTCCCCGCGCCCAGCCAGGCCTTGGCGGCACGGGCGTTGGCCAGCGTTTCCTGCGTGCCGAAGGTTTTCGAGGAGAGAATGAACAGCGTCTCGGCCGGGTCGAGGTCGCGCACCGTTGACGCGAATTCCGCCGGGTCGATGTTGGCGACGAAGCGTACCTTGATGCCCGGGTCGGCGTATTCGCCGAGTGCCTGTGTGGCCATGCGCGGCCCGAGATCGGAACCGCCGATGCCCAGGTTGACCACGTTGCGGATTGGCTGCCCGCCGGCGCCGCAACGCGCGCCGGAGCGAATGTCGTTGGCCAGTTCGCGCATGCGCACGCGGGTGTCGAGCACTTGCGGCAGCACGTCCGTGCCGTTGACGCGGTAGGGACGCCCGGCGCGCAGGGCAACGTGCAGCGCGGCGCGGTTCTCGGTGGAGTTGATGGGTTTGCCGTTCGCCATGCGGCGCATGAAGCCGGCAAGACCGCGCGCCTCGGCCAGTTTCGCCAGGAGTTGCAGCGTTTCGGCGGTGATGCGCTGCTTCGAAAAATCGAAAAGAAGCTCACCCAACCGCAGCGAAAGACGGGAGAAGCGCTGCGGATCAGCAGCGAACAGATCGTTCAGATGACGCGGCGCCAGCGTGTCCCGATGCTTTGCCAGCGCCAGCCATTCCGGTGTTTGAGTGAGCGGCGTCATGAGCGGTGAGGCTATTCTTGCTGATAGAGGCGGAAACGCTCGACGCGGTCGCCGCGGCGATGCCCTTCCCAAATCTTGCGCCAGCCGGCACCGCGCGGCAAGTCTTCGGCGTGTGCCGTGCCCTGTGTCAGGAGCAGACGGCATTGCGCGGCGGCCTTGCTGCCGTGGCGCTTCGTCGCGACGCCGGCAAAGTAATGGAAGGAGGCGCGCTGCGATTCGCCCAGGCCGCGTCCGGCAATGCAGCCGGCGTGGGCGGGAACGGCGGCTTTCAGCGAGGCACCGACGGCGCGGTAGCTCTTGCCGTAGTCGATCCAGGGCAGCCATAGCGCCATGAGGAGCCCCCATGTCAGCACCATGCCCGCCGCCCAATGCGTCGTGCCGCGCGCCGGAGCGCGCGGGCTGCCGAAGATCAGCCACAGCCAGGCGAGACTGAGCGCCAGCGCGGCGATGAAGGCGGGCAGCGAGAATTGCGCGACGAAGCCGGGCTCGATCTTGGCGAAGTTCCTGGCGATCCGCGCCGGAGCGCCTGCGACCATGGCGACCCAGCCCAGCCAGATCAGGCCGGCGACGAGGGTGAAGGTCATCATGCCGAACCAGTCGAAGGCATTGGCGGCGCCGCGCCGCAGCGTGGTCGTGGCCGGCACGGCGAGCAGCACCAGGGGCGGCAGCAGGAGCAGCGTATTCAGGCTGCGCGGATCGAAGAAGGTGGTTTGCACCGCCAGCATGACGACGAACGAGAGCAGCGGGATCAGGATGCGCGGCTCGCCCAGCCGGCGGCGCTCCTTCCACAGCGTCCACAGTGCGAGCGGCAGCGCGGGCCAGGCGAACCAGCCGAGCAACTGCAGGTATTCCCACAGTGCGGCGGGCCAGTTGCCGGTCGGGTGCAGGTCTGCCATCTCGCGTGCCCACCAAAGGTTGAGCGCCGCCGGTTCGCGCCAGAAGAGCGCCAGCGGCCAGGCCAGCGCCAGCGGCGCTGCAACCGCCAGCGCCGCCAGCGCGCCGCGCGCCGCCTGGGTTGTGCGCAGGTGCGCCGCGACGAGCGGCAACAGGATGAGCAGGGGAGCCAGCGTGAGCAGCACTGGCATGCCCATGGCCATGAAACCGAAACCCAGCGCGGCTCCGGTGATGGCGCCGCCGCGGAGCGGGTTTTGCGGCAGCAGGGCAAGGCCGTAATAAGTTGCCGCCGCCGCGGCGAGAAAAGCCGTTGCCGGCTGGATGTCGTGAATGTGCACCAGCAGGCCGAGGCAGCCGATGGCGACGAGGGGGGCATGGGCCGCCGTGTCGTCACCCAGCCTGCGCGCTGCGCCGGCGAGGAAGCCGAGCATGAGCGCACCGAAGAAGCCGGAGGCCAGGCGCGCCGCGTCATGCAGCGGCAGGACCAGGCCGAAGGCCTTGGCGAACAGCGCGGCGACCCAGTAGTAGAGCGGGGGGCTGTCGAGCCAGAGCTCACCCGCCAGGCGTGGCAGCAGCCAGTCGCCGCCGGACAGCAGGGAATAGACGACGCCGAAATGCGTGGCATCGTCGCTCTTCCAGGGATCGCGTCCGATCAGGCCGGGCAGGAGATAGAGTGCGCAGAAGAAAACCAGCACGGCGCCGCGCGGCGGGAAGGCGAAGGGGAGGCGGCGCGAGAGTGGTGGAGTGACAGGCATTTATCCGTGGTTTTCTTGATTGGTTTTCCCCAGCGTTGGGATTGTACCGAAACGCCGCGTCCCAAAATGCAAAAGGCAGCCGAAGCTGCCTTTCGTGGAGTGCATTTTGCGCTTACGCAGTGGCTTGTTTCTTGCCGTATTTCTGGCGGAAGCGCTCGACGCGGCCGGCGGTGTCAACGATCTTCTGCTTGCCGGTGTAGAACGGATGGCAGGCGGAACAGACTTCGACGTGCAGCGGCTTGCCGCTGGTCGAACGGGTCTTGAACTTGTTGCCGCAACTGCAGGCGACGTCGATTTCGACGTAATCGGGATGAATATCGGCTTTCATGGGGGAGTCCTCTGCTCTGACAGGGAGGGCAGCGAATGTGGCTGCCCGAGAAAACGTAAGTTTCAGTGAAGGCGCAGGCGTTACGCCGTAACTAAAAACGCGCATTATCCCTGAAAATCATGGCCCTTGCAAACGGAGGCCAACCTTTGCGATGCCAAGGTTATGCCGCAGCCAAAGCACCGCGATGGGATGCGGCATCAGCCGCGTCTCATCGCGTCAAAAAACTCCGCGTTGTTCTTCGTTGCGCGGATCTTGTCGAGGAGGAACTCCATCGCCTCGAGGTCGTCCATGTTGTAGAGGAGCTTGCGCAATACCCAGACCTTCTGCAGGATTTCCGGCTTGAGCAGCAGTTCCTCGCGGCGGGTGCCCGAGCGGTTGA
>PNJM01000106.1 GCA_013821865.1 Rhodocyclaceae bacterium | reverse complement strand
TGCGCGACAGCACTTCGTAGCCCAGCACGCGATCGGTCCGCAGCTCGAGGATCGGCTGAAAGAAGGGCACCACTTTGCGTTCGCTGATGGCGTTCAGCACGAGGGCGTTCATCCGGTTGATGTTCCGGAACACCGCCGCCAGGTCCTCCCCGGTGGGAACGCCGATGCGATGCTTGCCCGCACTCTTGGCCTTGTACATCATGTTGTCGGCAAAGAGGAGCAGGTCCTTCGGATCCTCCGAATGAACCGGGTACACGGCCAGCCCGATGGATACCGTACCCTTGATGATCGTTCCGTCGGGCGCCCGGATCTCCAGGCGTTCGACCGCTTCCAGCACCCGCTCGGCGACGGCACGCCCCTCGTCAAGGTCGGCTTCGGGAACGAAGAGGGCGAACTCGTCGCCGCCGTAGCGGGCGAACACGTCTCCCAGCCGCAGGACATGCTTCACCGCCGTGGCAAATTCCTGTAGATAGCGGTCGCCGGTGCCGTGGCCGAAGCTGTCGTTCACCAGCTTGAAGTTGTCGAGATCGATCACCATCAGCGTGAAGGAATAGTCATGGCGCCGGGCGCGCGCCATCTCGTAGGCGAGCAGATCCCAGAACACCCGGCGGTTGAAGAGGTCGGTGAGCGGGTCGCGGGTGGCGTAGTACTCCAGGTCGCGGGTGTATTTGTAGATGGCCTTGATGGAGCCCACCACGTTGAGCATGGTGGACAGCACGCTGTCCATCACCAGGCGCACCGTTTCGTCTTCGAGCGCCGCGGCATTGACGCCGATGCCGACGATGCCGCCGATCTTGGGCTGGTCGACTGTAAAGGTCTTGGTGTGCAGGCGCATGGCATGCTCGTCCAGCACCAGGCCGGCAGGGCCGCTCTTGGGTTCGTGATGGTGGACATTGATCGTGGTGTACCCGGAAAACCGCGCATCCGCCGCCAGGCACCCGCGCACGTGGCGCTCCATCATGTCTCTGGTGGCAGCATGCGGATGGCCGCTCCAGAATATCTCCAGATCGAACAGCTCGTCCCCCACCTGGAACACCGAGAACAGGACGTGTGTGGTGACCACCTGATTGATGTCCGCCAGGAGCTGGGCAATGTACTCCTTCCAGTCGCGCACCACATCGGAGGTGATGACGAACTTCTCCAGCAGCCCGATCTCGAAGCGCAGCACTTCCTTGTCGATGGCAATGCCCTTCAGCTTGTCCACCAGTTCACCCAGGTGCGCAAAAAGCCGGTTAAGCTCGTCGAAGCCCAGGTCGTGGCGGTCGAAGCGGATCTGCTTGAGATCCGCCACCGCATTCACACCGGACACGCTCTCGTCCACAAGCTCAATGGAGCGCTCGATGCGGCGATTGACAACCCATACCGCGAAGGCCGCCACGATCATCGCCAGGGGTGCCAGCAGGGCCAGCATGCCGACGAACTCGCGCCGCGCCTGCTCCATCAGCGGCCCCAGATCCTGGCGCACATCGATGGCCCCCATCACGTCGCCCACCTGGGCGTTGTCGTGGCAGCGCAGGCAGCGCTCCTCGGCGTTGAGGGGAATAACGTTGCGTACCCGCCCGCCGGCCTCCAGGTTTTCCGCCTGCCCCGAGCCCAGCACGCGGTGCAGCGTTTCGTCGAGGGCCGGCTGCTGAATCTCGCCGTATTCCTTCGCCACCACGGCGCCGCGGAAAATCTGCACGGTCGTCGGCGAATTGCGCGTGGCGTTGCGGGTGGATTCGATGAACGCCTCGGCCTGCTTGCGCCGCCAGCCGGTGCTCATGATCTGGTACATGCCGTTGAAGGTCACCTGCGCCAGGGCCGCCGATGCCTGCAGCGCGTTCTGTTTGATGGCGTGGTCGAAGATGCGGCTGATCACCACGTAGCTGCCGCCGAAAAAGCCGATCGCCACCACGGCCGATGAGGCCATGATGAACGTGCGAAGACGCATGGTACCCCCCCCTTAAATGCCGCCGAATGCCTTGCGGCCACGACCCCGGCGATACCAGAGGTCGATAATTTTCCGGTTCTGCGAATAGTTACCGGTTCTGCCTCGGGAATTCCTGCAGCCTTCAGCCCGCCGCAACTCGCACGAGGCCCGCAAGGAACCGGATTTTATAAGATCGACTCGATCCTGCCCGCGCACTTTGGCACGGCACGACGATATCGCATTGATATTGGTCAACATACCGAAAGGGTGCGCCACTTTGCCGTGTGCCGCTCGCCGCCTGACGCGGCCGGATCCACACCCGCTAGCGTTTCCTGCTGCGCCTCGCCGGTGGCTTTTTCCCGGGACGCGCTGCCGCAGCCCTGGCCGGTTCGGCACGCTCCATGAAGCGCGCGCTCTCCTTGAGCAGGAAGCCGCGGAATGCCTGCGCCATCGGCAGCAGCCGCTTCTCCGCGCGATGCACGACATACCAGTGGCGCCGCACCGGCGTACCCGCCACGTTGAGCCGCACGATATGCCCGGTGGCCAGCTCCAGCCCGATGGTGCGCTCCGAAATGAACGAAATCCCCATGCCCGCCATCACAGCCTGTTTGATGGTCTCGTTGCTCGTCATCTCCACCGTCCTCTCCGGCACCACGCCGTGCTCGGCGAGGAAGCGCTCCATCGCCGCGCGCGTTCCCGAGCCCGGCTCGCGCAGCAAAAAGCTTTCATCCGCCAGCTGCGGCGGCGCGAGACGGCGCGCCTGCGCCAGCGGATGGTCCGGCGCGGCGACGAAGACCAGCGGATTCTCGGCGAAAGGCTCGGCCACCGTTTCCAGTTCCTGCGGAGGGCGGCCCATGATGGCGAGATCGATCTCGTTGTCGCCAAGCTGCTGCACGATGGCCTCGCGGTTGTTCACGCCCAGGCGCAGCTCGACGTCGGGATGTTCGGCGCGGAACGCCGTCAGCAGGCGCGGCGCGAAGTACTTGGCGGTCGATACCACGCCGATGTTGAGCTTGCCGCCGCGCAGACCCTTCATCGCCGCCAGCGCCTCCTCCGCCTCGCGCAGCTGCTGCGCGACCACGCGGGCGTGACGGGCCAGTTCGGCGCCGGCCTCGGTGAGAAAGACGCGCTTGCCCACCTGCTCGGTCAGCGGCAGGCCGGCGGCCTCCTCGAGGCTCCTCACCTGCATCGACACCGCCGGCTGGGTGAGATGCAGTTCCTCGGCGGCACGCGAAAAGGAAAGATGGCGCGCCACCGCCTCGAATATCTTCAGTTGCCGCAAGGTGAAATGCATTTGCCGCTCCGAATACCATAAGGGTTATTGCAAGATTACCATAACAAACATTTAGTTCACCTTATGGAATTTGGGGAATAGAGTTCGTCCCATATTCAACGTAGACCCGCACCGAAGGAAAAAGCATGGACCAGTCAAACCGCTACGCGCGCCTCGATCTGAAGGAGAAGGACCTGATCAAGGGCGGCCGCCATGTGCTGTGCGCCTACATCATGAAGCCGAAGAAGGGCTATGGGGACTATCTCGCCACCGCGGCGCACTTCGCGGCCGAGTCCTCGACCGGCACCAACGTAGAGGTGAGCACCACCGACGATTTCACCCGCGGCGTGGACGCCCTGGTGTATGAGATAGACGAGGCCAGGGAGATCATGAAGATCGCCTATCCGGTGGATCTGTTCGACCGCAACATCACCGACGGCCGCGCCATGCTGGCTTCCGTGTGGACGCTGACCATCGGCAACAACCAGGGCATGGGCGACGTCGAATATGCCAAGATGCACGACATCTACATTCCGCCGAAATTCCTGGCGCTGTTCGACGGCCCGGCGATGAACATCGTCGACATGTGGCGCACCCTGGGGCGCCCGCTGGTCAACGGCGGCATGGTGGTGGGCACCATCATCAAGCCGAAGCTCGGCTTGCGGCCGCAGCCCTTCGCCGATGCCTGCCACCAGTTCTGGCTGGGCGGCGACTTCATCAAGAACGACGAACCGCAGGGCAACCAGGTGTTCGCACCGCTCAAGGAAACCATGCGCCTCGTCGCCGACGCCATGAGGCGCGCGCAGGACAAGACTGGCGAGGCCAAGCTTTTCTCGGCCAACATTACCGCCGATGATCCTTTCGAAATGATCGCGCGTGGCGAGTACATTCTCGAAACCTTCGGCGAAAACGCCTCCCACGTCGCCTTTCTGGTAGACGGCTACGTGGCCGGACCGACCGCGATCACCACCTGCCGGCGCCGTTTCCCGAATCAGTTCCTGCATTACCACCGCGCCGGCCACGGTGCCGTCACCAGCCCGCAATCCAGGCGCGGCTATACCGCCTTCGTGCATTGCAAAATGTCGCGCCTGCAAGGGGCTTCCGGCATCCACGTCGGCACCATGGGCTACGGCAAGATGGAAAGTGAAAAAGACGACCGCAACATCGTCTACATGCTGGAGCGCGACAGCGCCGACGGCCCCTTCTTCCATCAGGAATGGGAAGGCATGAAAGCCACCACGGGCATCATCTCGGGCGGCATGAACGCCCTGCGTCTACCCGGCTTCTTCGACAATCTGGGCCATTGCAACGTGATCCAGACCTCCGGCGGCGGGGCATTCGGCCACAAGGAGGGCGGCGCGGCCGGCGCCAAATCGCTCAAGCAGTCGCGTGACGCATGGATGGCCGGCGTGAACCTGGTCGAATACGCCAAGGATCACCCGGAACTGAAAGGGGCTTTCGAAACCTTCACGGCCGATGCGGACAAGCTGTATCCGGGCTGGCGCGAGGCGCTCAAGGTTCACAAGTAGCCGCCACCTCTATATGGGGCTGACCCGGTAGCCAGGGCGGCCCGCGCTCACGCGGCGGCAAACGCCTCGTCTTCAAAGGCGACGCGATCGCGCCCGCACCGCTTGGCATGGTACATGCGCCGGTCTGCCGTCTCCACCAGCGTTTTCCAGTCCGGCGCCCGATCGCCGATTCGTTCGGCGACACCGATGCTGGCGGTCACCGCGCGGCCGTCCGGACGCGTGCCGAAGCCGCCCTCACACAGGCGCGCGAGCGCAAGCCGCGCCTGCGCCATATCCGTGTTGGGCATGATCATGATGAACTCCTCTCCGCCCCAGCGGGCCAGGATGTCCGCGCGACGCAGCCGGCCGGCGATGGCCTCGACGGCGGCTACCAGAACCCCATCCCCCGCTTCGTGGCCGTACAGGTCGTTGATGCTCTTGAAGTGATCGAGATCGAGGAAAGCGATGGACAACGGCGCGTTGTAGCGGCGCGCAATGTCGAACTGCAGTTCCAGCAGTTCCTGCCCGCTGAGACGTGAGCATATCCCGGTGAGGGGATCGTGCACCGCCTGGCGCACCAGAACGATCAGGAAGGCGAGCTGGCTCATTCCGGCCAAGGTCGATACGCCGGTGATCAAAGTCAAGAGCCAGAAAGCGCCGGCAAAGGACGGCCAGTCCAGCAGCGGCCCGGAGAGAAAGCCGGAGAGCGCCTGGGCGATCAGGATGGGGCTGGCGACGAACAGGGTTTCGATCGCGGTCAGGGGAAAAATCGACATCCCCGCCAGCAGCACAAAGGGCAGAAACGCATAGCCGGCCCGGACGGCTCCCGACAGCCCGTGCAATTCGTACGTGCAGAGAAGCGCGTGCGAAACGATGTAGAAGAAGGTCGGAATGGCGAAGAGGATCGCCAGCGCCCGGTAGGCGTCCGGCATGCCGCGGGCGAGACGGCAGTAGAACACCAGGAGGCCGAAAGCGACGCTGGCGAACAGGCGCATCACCGCCAAGGCGACCCACAGCGGAAACGGAAAGAGCGCGAAGTCGATGAAGCTCCACAACGGCGTCAGCACGGCGAACAGGAAAGCGACAAGGCGGACGCGGTTGGCGATCATCGTCGCCCGCCTCAGCTCCAGCAAGGCGAAGTGGCGGCCGTGCGACACCAGCCACGCAAAGTCGGCCGCGTGCAATTCGCCGGGCATGAGGCCGGCCAGCTGGCGCAAGGCGAAATCCGCGAGGCGGCGCATGGCTATTCCCGCGCATGCGTCCCGAAATGCTCGATCGCCTCGCGCAGCTGTCCTGCCGTCCGTCTCAGCTCTCCGACCGCATCGCTGACCTGCGCGACGGACGCGCCGTTCTCCTCGATAAGCTGCGACATTTGTTCGGCGTTGCGCGCAACCTCCTCGGTCGCCAGCGACTGCTCCCGCGCCGCATGCGCGATGCAATCGGACATGCCGGTGACGCTCTCGCTCAACGCCGTGATTCTTTGCAGGCTCTCGTGGGTTTCCTCGATCAGGCCGCGCCCCTGGCTTACGCGCTGCACCGCATTCTCCATCGCCGCCACGGCGGATCGGGTCGTCGCCTGTATCTCCGCCACCATGCGGCTGATGTCGCCGGTGCTGTTGGCGGTACGCTCGGCAAGCTTCCTCACCTCATCCGCCACAACCGCGAAGCCGCGCCCCTGTTCCCCTGCCCTGGCCGCCTCGATGGCCGCATTGAGCGCCAGAAGATTGGTCTGGTCCGCGATGTCCTTGATGACCCGCGTCACCGTGCCGATGCGATCGATGGACTGGCTCAGCCGGTCGATCTGCTGTCCGGACGCCTGGACGGCCGCGGCTACCTGATCGGTCGCCTCCATGCTGCGCGTCATGCGCTGGTTGCCCTCATTGACCACTTCCAGCGTCTTCTTCGCGGAATCTGCGGCCCCTGCCGCGGTTTGCGCCACCTCGGTGACCGAGGCCGACACTTCATCCATGGCGGCGCTCACCTGCCTCACGCGATCGGCCTGATCGCCTGAAAGACCGGTTGCGCGCCGCACCTCGTGCTCCAGTTGCCCGCAGCGCCTGTCCACGGCTTTTGCGCTGATGCGAATCTCGTCGATCATCACGCGCATGTGCGCCTGGGCGGTCGCCAGGCCGGCCAGCACGCGACCCACCTCGTCCGGCCGATCGACCGGGATTTCATTGTCCAGATTGCCTTGCGCCATCTGATCGAAGTAGCCAATCGCCTGCTCCAGCGGACGGTTCACCGTCAGCGCCATGAACACGGCGCTCGTAATCGCCAGAGCGAAGCTGGCCGCGCAGGCAAGGACGGCAAGCCCGCTTGCGCCCGCCAGCCCCGCCACCCCCGAGCCGACGGAGAGCAAAGCCATGATCGCGACAAACAGGCCATAGCGCACGTTGAAGGACGAGGCCGGGAGAAAATCGGCAAGCCTGACCCGCTTCAGCCGGGCCCGCTTCGCCATGACATTGCAATAGAGGTCGCCGGCCTCCGCTTTCTCCTCCGCGGTCGCCTCGGTTCGGACGCTCATGTAGCCGACCGTTTGGTCGTGTTTCCGCACCGGCACCACGAGCGCCTTGACCCAGTAGTGGTCGCCGTTCTTGCGTCGATTCCTGACGATGCCGCGCCAAGGATTGCCTGCCGCGATCGTGGCCCACAAATCGGCGAAGGCCTCGGGCGGCATCTCCGGATGACGAACGATGTTGTGGTTTTCGCCGACAAGTTCTTTTCTGGAGAAGCCGCTCGTCTCAACGAATGCGTCGTTGGCGTGCGTGATCATTCCCTTGAGATCGGTTTTCGAAACGATCGCCTCGCCCTTTGGAAACGGATGCTCGACGTTCGTTACGGGCAAGTTTATTTTCATCACACAAACCTCCTGTGTCCGTTCAACCTTCCCGGCAGCACCCGCAGTTCGGCCAAATCAAGATTTTCGGCGGGTGCCGGCCTGCCGAAGTAGAAGCCCTGCCCGTCATCGCAGCCCAGTTGTTTGAGCCGGGCGAGCTGCTCGGCCGTTTCGATTCCCTCGGCCAGCACGCGCATGCCCATGCTTCCCGCCATGGCGACGATGGCGCCGACGATGGCCGCATCGTTGGCGTCCTCCAGCATGCCGGAGACGAAGGAGCGGTCTATCTTCAGCTTCCCTACCGGAAACCGCTTGAGATAGCTCAGGCACGAGAACCCGGTGCCGAAATCGTCGATGGCCAGCCGCACGCCAAGCTCGCGCAGCGCGGACATGACCGCCACACCGCCATCCGCCGAGTCGGCCGCGACGCTTTCGGTGATCTCCAGTTCGAGCGCATCGGGAGACAGGTTCGTCTCGGCCAGTACCGCCGCGATGCGCTCGACCAGGGCTTCGTTGCGCAATTGGCGCACCGAGAGATTCACCGCCACGTTCATCGCCGGGAATCCGTGCTCGCGCCACTGCTGGCATTGGCGGCAGGCTTCGCGCAGAACCCAGTCGCCGACCGGTATGATGAGCCCGGTCTCCTCGGCGAGCGGAATGAACTCGCCTGGCGCGACAAGCTCGCCGTCCTTCTCCCAGCGCACCAGCGCTTCGACGCCGGTCACGCGGCCGGACTCCATCTCGACCAGGGGCTGATAGTGCAGGCGCAGTTCGCCCGTTTCCACGGCCCGGCGCAGATCGGTTTCCATTTCGAGCCGCCGGCGGGTCTGCGCGCTCAGCTCCG
>PNJM01000105.1 GCA_013821865.1 Rhodocyclaceae bacterium | reverse complement strand
CGCCGTGGCGTAGGAGGGATGCGTGCGGATGGCCATCTCGAGGGCATTCTTGGCCTTTTCGAACTGGCGCTGCTGGGCGTAGAGCACCGCCAGATTGTTGTACGGCTCGGGCAACTCCGGGTAGTCCTCGGTCAGCTTGCTGAAGACGGCGATCGCATCGTTCTGGCGGTTCATTTCCGTCAGGATCAGACCCTTGAGGAAGCGTGCCTGGGCGTCGCGCGGCTTGGCGGCCAGTGCCAATTCGGTCTTTTCCAGAGCCGGGCCGAACTGCCCTTGCTTGAAGAGGCGGCTGGCTTCCTGCAAGGCGTCGGCACGGGCCGTAGCCGGCATGATAACGAGAGCAGACGCGAGGAGCAGGGCGGCGAGGGCGGAAAAGCGGGATGGGGTCATTATGCTATACTGCGCCGAAGGCATTTTGAACGACTCGGCATTCTAGCAAGAACGGCGACAAATCAACAATATTCGCCGTATTTAGTGGCCGCCCGCGCCCGACTTCGCCCGCTTTTACCTCCCCCGCCATTCTCACGCCCTGCCAATGCTGAAAATCCACAATACGCTGGCGCGCGACAAGCAGGTCTTTGCCCCGATCGAGCCCGGCCTGGTGCGCATGTATGTCTGCGGCATGACGGTGTACGACTACTGCCACCTCGGCCATGCCCGCGTGCTGGTGGTGTTCGACATGGTGGCGCGCTGGCTGCGCGCCTCCGGCTACCGCGTCGTGTACGTGCGCAACATCACCGACATCGACGACAAGATCATCCGCCGCGCCCAGGAGAACGGCGAGTCGATCCAGGCGCTGACCGACCGCTATATCGCCTATCTGAACGAAGACGCCGCCGCGCTCGGCGTGCTCAGGCCCGACCATGAGCCGCGCGCAACCCGGTACGTGCCGGCCATGCGGCGCCTGATCTCGGCACTGGAGAAGAATGGCTACGCCTACCGCTCCGCGACGCAGGATGTCTGCTATGCGGTGCGCAAGTTTCCCGGTTACGGACGGCTCTCCGGCAAGACGCTGGAGGACCTCCGCGCCGGAGAGCGCGTCGAGGTGGCCGAGGGCAAGAACGATCCGCTCGATTTCGTGCTGTGGAAGCATGCCAAACCCGAGGAGCCCGACGAGGCCAAGTGGGAATCGCCCTGGGGCCGCGGCCGCCCCGGCTGGCACATCGAATGCTCGGCCATGAGTTCCGAACTGCTCGGGCCTCACTTCGACATCCACGGCGGCGGCCAGGACCTGCAGTTCCCGCACCACGAGAACGAGATTGCCCAAAGCGAGGGCGCGCACGGCTGCAGCTTCGTCAACTACTGGATGCACAACGGCTTCGTCCGCATAGACGACGAGAAGATGTCGAAGTCGCTGGGCAACTTCTTCACCATCCGCGAAGTGCTGAAGCAGTACGATGCCGAGGTGGTGCGCTTCTTCATCCTGCGCGCCCACTACCGCAGCCCGCTCAACTACTCGGACGCGCACCTCGACGACGCACGCGGGGCGCTGACGCGGCTTTACACCGCGCTGAAAGGCGTTACGCCCGGGGCGGCGAAAATCGACTGGGACGAGCCGCATGCGGCGAAATTCCGCGTGGCGATGGACGATGACTTCAACACGCCGGAAGCCATCGCCGTGCTGTTCGAACTCGCCAACGAGACGAACAGGACTGGTGCCGCGCAGGCGGCCGGTCTGTTGAAGGCCTTGGCGGGCGTTCTGGGACTGCTGGAGCGCGATCCGGTGGCCTACCTGCAGGCGGCGCCGGCGGCCGACGCCTTGGCGGGGCTGGATGGCGCGGCGATCGAGGCACGCATCGCGGCGCGTGTCGCGGCGAAGAAAGCCAGGGATTTCGCCGAGGCCGACCGCATCCGCGCCGAATTGCTCGCCGCAGGTATCGTGCTCGAAGACAAGCCGGGTGGCCTCACCGAGTGGCGGCGCGCCTGAGGCGAGAATAAAAAGAGGCTTGGCCGCCCCTTTTTTCTACTGCGCGAACTGGCCGCTCCTGAGGATGATGGACAGGTCCACGTAACCCGAGCCGGCGTGCTTCTGAGGGGAATAGTCTATGACGAAATCCCCGAGATCCATGTTGCGCATGCTTTCCATGGCGGTGATCAGCCTCTCGCGCGTCAGATCCTTGCCGGCGCGCTTCAATCCCTCCACCAGCACCTTCGCTGCGATATAGCCCTCCAGTCCGGCGTGATGCGGTTCCTGTTGTCCGGCCTTGGCCAGCGCCTCGCGGTACTGGCGCACCACCGCGTACTTGCTGCTCCAGGGCGAGGGTACGACTTGGGCGATGCCCATGCCGGCCGCGTCCGCCCCGAGTTCCTTGCGCAACTGCGTGGCGCTGACCACCGAGAGGCCGAAGAACTGCGGCCGCTGGCCGGTTTTCAGGTATTCCCTGATGAAAGCGACCGAGGCCTTGCCCGCGGTGGCCATGATGATCGCCCCGGGTTTCGCCTTGGCAATCGCTTCAGCGGGCTTTTTGCCGTCGAAGCTGGTGGTATCGATGGGGGCCGTAGCCACGGCCTTGAGCTTGAATCTGGCCAGCACCTCCTCGGCGCTCTTCAGCCCAGCCTTGCCGAAATTGTCGTCCTGATAGGTGACGGCGATGTCCTTCACGCCGACGGTGACGAGTTGTTCGACCATTTTCAACATCTCGTCGCCGTAGCTGGCGCGGACGTGGAACAGCCAGTGGTTCGGCTGGCGCAGCACATCAGCTCCGGAGTATGGTGCAATAAAAGGTATCTGCGCTTTTTCCACCAGCGGCAATACCGCCATGGCCGCGCCGGTGCCGGCATAGCCGAACAGTGCGAAGACCTTGTCCTCGTCGATCAGTTTTTGCGTGTTCTGCACCGCTCGCTTGGGGTCATAGGCGTCGTCGAGTGTCGTCAGGCTGATTTTGCGCCCATGCACCCCGCCCCTGGCGTTGATCTGGTCGAGATGAAGCTTGATGCCGTTCGTGTAATTGACGCCGTTCTCCGCCAGCGGGCCCGACAGCACGACTGACTGGCCGATCTGGATCGAGCCGCCGCCGACACCCGGTTCGGCCCGCGCCACGGCCGACATGAATAAAGGAAGCAATAGGACACAAAGCCGCAGGAAAGCTGTTCTCATGCCTGACCTCCAATGGTGAAGTGGATTTGTCGTTCAGTCGCATCCGTGGTGAAGGAGCCTGATTTGCGCCGGGGTTAACGCGATACCGATGTGGCTGTCATGAAACAATAAAGCGTATCGTGGCAGGAGGCAGCGGCTTGCGTCTGGCCATGCATTACCCGCGTCTTATGACACGAATAATGTAAAACATACCAACAAAATCGTAATATTTGTAAGACCGATTATATACCCTGCCAGCAAAATGGAGACGGGGTGCCGGAAAGGCGGAAGCCGGGTCGGCACTTGGCCGGCCCGAAGGAAAAGGAAGAAAAAGAGGAGCCGTGTCCGCCCGGCGGATTGCCGGGCGGGGAGGGGGTTAGCGCACGAACTGTCCGGTCTTGCCGATCATGGTCAGATCGACGTAGGTCGAAGCGTTGTGGTTTCTGGGCGAGAAGCCGACCTGGAAGCCGCCGACGTCGATATTGCTCATGGTTTCCAGGGCGGTGATCAGTTTCTCGCGAGTGAGGTCCTTGCCGGCGCGCTTCAGGCCCTCGACGAGTATTTTGGCCGCGATGAAGCCTTCGAGGGAGGTAAAGGAATATTCCTTCGCGCCGCTCGCGTTCATAAGGCGCTGGTACTCCTTCACTATCGGCGCGCTGGCGCTCCAGGGGAAGGGCACTACCTGCGACACGGCAACGCCGATGCCCTCTTCCCCGAGTTCCTTCGCCAGTGGCCTGCTGCCGACAAAGGACACGTTATGGAACTGGGTGGTGCTGCCGGCTTTCTTCATTTCCTTGACGAACGCTGCCACCGACTTGTAGGCACTGACCATGACGACTGCATCAGGTTTGGTCGCATTGATGGTCTTGGCTGCGGCAGCGACGTCCACCGTGTTGCGTTCCACCGTGGCGGTCGCGGCGATTTTCATGTTGCGCCTGGCAAGGGCGCGCTCCACGCCGGCGAGGCCCGCCTTGCCGTAGGCGTCGTTCTGGTAGAAAACGGAAATGCTTTTTGAACCGAGCGACACCAGCTGCTCGACGATCTTCTCGGTTTCGTCGAAATAGCTGGCCCGCACGTTGAAGATGTAATGGTTGAAAGGGTCGCGCAGAAGCTGCGCGCCGGTGAAAGCGCCGATGAAGGGAACCTTGGCCTCGGTGAAAATCGGCAGGGCGGCCTGGCTGGTCGGCGTGCCGACGTAGCCGAAGAGGGCGAAGACCCTGTCCTCGCCGATCAGCTTCTTCGTGTTGGCGGCAGCGCGGTCCGGCTCGTAGCCATCGTCGAGGGTGCGCAGTTCGATCTTGCGGCCATGGATGCCGCCCTGGGCGTTGACCGCATCGAAATGCAGCTTTGCACCTTGCCGCATTTCCAGGCCGAGCTCCTGGGCGGGACCGGAGAAGGCCGCAGACTGGCCGATCAGGATGGTTGTGTCGCTGACGCCGGTTTCGGCGGCGAGTGATCCCTGGCTAAAGGCGAGGCAAATGCAGGCGAGCGGGGCAAGGAAGCGCTTCTTCATGGGTTCCTCCGGCAAAATGCTACAAGCCTGAAGAATACCAGAAGCGCCGGCCGTCGCTTCGGCTATCCGGCGAAGAAATCCTTGACCTTGTCCATCCACGACTTGGCCCGCGGATTGTGGCGGCTGCCGTCCTTGACGTTGATGGCTTCCAGCTCGCGCAGGAGTTCCTTCTGGCGCTCGGTGAGGTTCACCGGCGTCTCCACCACGACATGGCACATCAGGTCGCCGTGGCTGTGGCTGCGCACCCCCTTGATGCCCTTGCCGCGCAGGCGGAACACCTTGCCGCTCTGTGTCTCGGACGGGATCTTGATCTTGGCCATGCCGTCGAGCGTGGGAATCTCGATCTCGCCGCCGAGCGCCGCCGTGGTGAAGCTGATCGGCATCTCGCAGTGCAGGTCGTCGTGGTCGCGCTCGAAGACGTTGTGCGGCTTGATGTGGATCTGCACGTAGAGGTCGCCGGGCGGACCGCCGTTGACACCGTGCTCGCCCTCGCCGGAGAGGCGGATGCGATCACCCTCGTCGATGCCGGAGGGGATCTTCACCGACAGGGTCTTGTGCTGCTTGACGCGGCCGGCGCCATGGCAGGAGTGGCAGGGGTCGGAGATGAAGCGGCCGGTGCCGTGGCACTTCGGGCAGGTCTGCTGAATGGAGAAGAAACCCTGCTGCATGCGCACCTGGCCCTGGCCGTGGCAGGTCGGGCAGGTCGCAGGTGCGGTGCCTTTCTTCGCGCCGCTGCCGCCGCAGGCATCGCATTCCTCCATGGTCGGGATGCGGATGCGCGTCTCGGTGCCGCGCGCGGCATCTTCAAGCGAAATTTCCAGGTTGTAGCGCAGGTCGGCGCCGCGGTAGACGCCGGAGCGGCCGCCGCGTCCGCCACCGCCGAAGATGTCGCCGAAGATGTCGCTGAAGGCGTCGGCGAAGCCGCCCATGCCGCCCGGGCCGCCGGGCCCGAAGCCGCCCGCCTGCTGATCGACGCCGGCATGGCCGTACTGGTCGTAGGACGCGCGCTTCTGCGCGTCGGAGAGTATCTCGTAGGCTTCCTTGGCCTCCTTGAAGTGCTCCTCGGATTTGGGGTTGTCCGGATTGCGGTCCGGATGGTGCTTCATGGCCAGCTTGCGGTAGGCCTTCTTGATCTCGTCTTCCGACGCGTCGCGATTGACGCCGAGGACCTCGTAAAAGTCTTTTTTTGCCATGTCTACTTACCGGCTGGGCTTTGTCGTGCAAAGGCCGAGTTAAGCCGCGCTTGCGCGCCGGCTTGAACTCGGCCAGTTAAAACGGCGCCTAAGCGTCCGGTTTAACCCTTCTTGTCTTTCACTTCGGTGAACTCCGCATCCACCACGTCGCCTTCGTCCTTCTTGCCGCCGGGCTCAGCGCCCGGGGCAGCGCCGGCCGCCCCCGCAGCCGCCTGCTGCTCGGCGTAGATCTTCTCGCCCAATTTCTGGCTGACCTGGGCCAAGGCGGTGGTCTTGGCCTCGATGGCTTCCTTGTTGCCGCCCTTGAGGGACTCTTCGGCATCCTTGATCGCGGCTTCGATGGCGGACTTCTCGCCGCCGCCGATCTTGTCGCCGTGCTCGGCCATGGCCTTCTTCACCGAGTGGATCATGGCGTCGCAGGTGTTGCGCGCGGTGACGAGTTCGAGGGCCTTCTTGTCTTCCTCGGCGTGCGCCTCGGCATCCTTCACCATGCGGTTGATCTCGTCCTCGTTAAGGCCCGAGTTCGCCTGGATCTTGATCTTGTTCTCCTTGCCGGTGGCCTTGTCCTTGGCCGAGACGTGCAGGATGCCGTTGGCGTCGATGTCGAAGGTGACCTCGATCTGCGGCATGCCGCGCGGCGCCGGCGGGATGTCCGTCAGGTTGAACTGGCCGAGGCTCTTGTTGCCCGAGGCTACGTCGCGCTCGCCCTGCAGGACGTGGATGGTCACGGCCGACTGGTTGTCGTCGGCGGTGGAGAACACCTGGCTCTGCTTGGTCGGGATGGTGGTGTTCTTGGCGATGAGCTTGGTCATCACGCCGCCCAGCGTCTCGATGCCGAGCGACAGCGGAGTGACGTCGAGCAGCAGCACGTCCTTCACCTCGCCCTTCAGCACGCCGGCCTGGATGGCGGCGCCCACGGCCACGGCTTCGTCCGGGTTCACGTCGAGGCGCGGCTCCTTGCCGAAGAATTCCTTCACCTTTTCCTGCACCTTGGGCATGCGCGTCATGCCGCCGACGAGGATCACGTCCTCGATGTCGGAGACCTTCACGCCGGCGTCCCGGATGGCGATGCGGCAGGGCTCGATGGTGCGCTGGATCAGTTCCTCCACCAGGCTCTCGAACTTGGCCCGCGTGATCTTCATCGCCAGATGCTTCGGGCCGGTGGCGTCGGCTGTGATGTAGGGCAGGTTGATCTCGGTCTGCTGCGCGCTCGACAGTTCGATCTTGGCTTTTTCCGCCGCTTCCTTGAGGCGCTGCAAGGCCAGCACGTCGTTCTTCAGGTCGACGCCCTGGTCCTTCTTGAACTCGGTGACGATGTAGTCGATCACGCGCTGGTCGAAGTCCTCGCCGCCGAGGAAGGTGTCGCCGTTGGTCGACATTACCTCGAACTGGTGCTCGCCCTCGATTTCGGCGATGTCGATGATGGAAATGTCGAAGGTGCCGCCGCCGAGGTCATACACCGCGATCTTGCGGTCGCCTTCCTTCTTGTCGAGGCCGAAGGCGAGCGCCGCCGCGGTCGGCTCGTTGATGATGCGCTTCACTTCCAGGCCGGCGATCTTGCCGGCGTCCTTGGTGGCCTGGCGCTGGCTGTCGTTGAAGTAGGCCGGCACGGTAATGACCGCCTCGGTGACTTCCTCGCCGAGGTAGTCCTCGGCCGTCTTCTTCATCTTGCGCAGCACCTCGGCGGAGACCTGCGGCGGCGCCATCTTCTTGCCACGCACTTCCACCCAGGCGTCGCCGTTGTCGGCCTTGACGATCCTGTAGGGCATCAGGTTGATGTCCTTCTGCACTTCCTTTTCCTCGAAGCGGCGGCCGATCAGGCGCTTCACCGCGAAAAGGGTGTTCTTGGCGTTGGTCACCGCCTGGCGCTTGGCGGCGGCGCCGACCAGGATCTCGCCGTCGTCGGTATAGGCGACGATGGAGGGCGTGGTGCGGGTGCCTTCCGAGTTCTCGATCACCTTGGGCTTGCCGCCCTCCATGACCGCAACGCAGGAGTTGGTGGTGCCCAGGTCAATGCCGATGATTTTTCCCATGATTCTTCCTTGATTTGTTGATGCCGCTCTTCCACTCCGCGGCAATTAAGCCTGTGTTCGATATGGGGTTTTATGCGCCCATTTCAAGCCGCTGTCAGCCTTTGGCTTTGGAAACGACGACCAGCGCCGGCCGGATCACCCTCTCGTGCAGGGCATAGCCCTTCTGCAGCACGGTCAGCACCCGGTTCGGCTCGCCTTCGGCCTCCAGCGTGCTGATGGCCTGGTGCCTGTGCGGGTCGAACTTCTCGCCGGCCGGGTTGATCTCGGCCAGACCGGATTTCTCGAAGGCGGCGGCCAACTGCCTGAGCGTCAGTTCGACGCCGCTCCGGAGGTTCTCGACGCCGGGACTCTCTGCGGCGAGGGCGGCTTCGAGGCTGTCCTTCACCGGCAGCATCTCCTGGGCGAACTTCTCGGCGGCGTACTTGTGTGCCTTGCCGATGTCTTCCTGGGCGCGGCGGCGCAGGTTTTCGGTCTCGGCCTTGGCGCGCAGCCAGGCATCGTGGTGCTCGTCCGCCTTCAGTTCGGCCTGGCGCAGCAGTTCCTCCAGGCTGAGAT
>PNJM01000104.1 GCA_013821865.1 Rhodocyclaceae bacterium | reverse complement strand
GCGCTTCTACGAGCACCTGGAACAGGCGCTCACCGAGAGCGGCTTCCTCGATCCGGCCCATCCCAAGCGGCTGATTCCCCGCCTGCACCGCCTGTTCGACCGGGCCGGCCTGGAGAAGGAGGAAGTCAGCATCCTGCGCGGGATGCTGAAAACTTTTCAGAAACCCGTGCAAAAAAGTTGACCAAAACACGGGGTCTTTTTAATATTTCAGTAATTCCTGATGGAGTAGCCTGATGTTCGCCCGCCTGCGCGAAGACATCGCCTGCGTATTCGACCGCGATCCCGCCGCCCGCACGACCTGGGAGGTGCTGACCTGCTATCCGGGCCTGCATGCCCTGATGATGCATCGCCTGTCGCACTGGTTCTGGCGCCACGGCCTGAAATGGCTGGCGCGCTGGCTGTCGCATTTCGGCCGCTTTTTCACGGGCATCGAGATCCATCCGGGCGCCATGATCGGCCGGCGCTTTTTCATCGACCACGGCATGGGCGTGGTGATCGGCGAGACGGCCGTGATCGGCGAAGACTGCACGCTGTATCACGGCGTCACCCTGGGCGGCACGTCCTGGAACAAGGGCAAGCGCCATCCGACGCTGGAGCGCGGCGTGGTGATCGGCGCCGGCGCCAAGGTGCTCGGTCCCATCACCCTGGGCGAGGAGGCCAAGATCGGCTCCAACGCCGTTGTGGTGCGCGACGTGCCGGCGGGGGCGACGGCTGTCGGCATCCCGGCCCGCATCATCGAGAGCGAACAGGCACAACTGCGCGAGGCGCACGCCGAGAAGCTCGGCTTTTCGGCCTACGCGCTGACCTCCACGGCGGACGACCCGCTGGCGAAGGCCATCCACGGCCTGCTCGACCATGCCGTGGAGACCGACCGCCGCCTGGAAAAGCTGCTGCAATCCCTCGAGCGCTCGGGCATATCCGTGGCCGACGAACTCGCCACGGCCGACAAGTTCGATCCGCAATACCTGGGTAGAATAGTTGACTGAAGCTATCGGGTATCTTATAGTTGAGTAAATTCATCGGGTATTCGGGTGCCTCGGCGCCCATAGCATAGTGGAGAGGTCCAACATGAGACTGACGACGAAAGGCCGCTTTGCGGTAACGGCGATGATCGACCTGGCCCAGCGCCAGGCCAAGGGGCCGGTGACGCTGGCCGGCATCAGCGAGCGCCAGAAGATATCCCTGTCCTACCTGGAGCAACTCTTCGGCAAGCTGCGCCGTCACAAGATCGTGGCCAGCGTACGCGGCCCCGGCGGCGGCTATACGCTGGCGCGCCCCATGGGGGAAGTCACCGTGGCCGACATCATCACGGCGGTAGACGAGCCGCTCGACGCCACCCAGTGCGGCGGGCGCGAGAACTGTGCCGACGAGCACCGCTGCATGACGCACGATCTATGGACCAACCTCAACAAGCGCATGTACGAGTATCTCGCCTCGGTGTCACTGCACGACCTGGTCACGAAGCAGAAGAACAAGGCCACCGTGGCGGTGGTGGACGAGCGCCTCCGTACCGGCGCGCGCCGTGACGACGTGGCGGTTTCCGCCTGAGATGAACGCCCCCCACGCTCGCCTCGCTTCGCTGCCCCCCAAGGGGGCGCAGGCCTCCCTTGGGGCGGCCCGGCAGGAGGTCTGACGCTTCGATGTTCGCCCCCGTCTATCTCGACCACAACGCCACCACGCCGCTCGACGCGCGCGTGCTGGAGGCCATGCTGCCGTTTCTCAAGGAACGCTACGGCAATGCCTCCAGCCGCCACGAGTACGGCCGGGCGGCGCGCGCGGCGATCGATACGGCGCGCCAGCAGGTGGCGGCGGCGGTGGGAGCGCATCCGACCGAGGTGATCTTCACCAGCGGCGGTTCGGAGGCAAACAACCTGTTCATCAAGGGCGCGGCGGCCTGCCTCAAGCCGGGCACGGTGGGGGTGAGCGCCATCGAGCATCCCTGCGTGCGCGAGCCGGCAAGGGAACTGACGCGGCAGGGCTGGCAGCTGCATGAGATCGCGGTAGACAAGGAAGGCCGCCTCGATGCAATCGATTACGCCGCGGCGCTGGCGGCGCCTTTGAGGCTGGTGTCGGTGATGTTGGCCAACAACGAGACCGGCGTGCTGCAGGACATCCCGGCGCTGGCCGAAAAGGCGCGCGGGGCCAAGGCGTGGTTCCACACCGACGCGGTGCAGGCGCTGGGCAAGGTGAAGGTCGATTTCCGCGGCCTCGGCGTGAATGCGCTGACGGTGTCGGCGCACAAGATCTGCGGCCCGAAAGGCGCGGCGGCGCTGGTGCTGAATAAGCGGATCGAACTAAAGCCCCTGATTTCCGGCGGCGGCCAGGAGCGCAACCTGCGCTCGGGCACCGAGAACGTCGCGGCCATCGTCGGCTTCGGCGCTGCCTGCGAACTGGCGGTGGCTCGGCTGGACGAGGATGCGGCGCGGCTGGAACGCCTGCGCGACGAACTGGAAGCGGGCCTGGCGCGATTGGGCGCGACGGTGTTCAGCCGCAACGCCGCGCGCCTGCCCAACACGGTGTTCTTCGCCATGCCGGACATCGACGGCGAGACGCTGGTGGCGCAGCTGGACCGCGCCGGCTTTGCCGTGGCGAGCGGTTCGGCCTGCTCGAGCGCCTCGCCCGAGCCCTCGCATACGCTGCTGGCGATGGGCGTCGAGGCGGAAACAGCCCGCAGCGCGGTGCGGGTTTCGCTTGGCCGCGGCAACACGGATGAAGACGTCTTGCGTTTTCTGCAAACGCTGGGCGAAATGATTGGTAAACTCAAAAAAATGGCCGCGCTGGCGGTCTGATTGGCTCTGGAGAAGAAGATGAACCACCCCCACGCTCACATCCGTTCGCTGCCCCCCAAGGGGGCGCATGCCTCCCTTGGGGCGGCCCCGCGGGAGGCAGCATGCTGAAATTTCCCATCTACCTCGACTACTCGGCGACGACTCCGGTCGACCCGCGCGTGGCCGCGAAGATGATTCCCTGGCTGACCGAGAAGTTCGGCAACCCCGCCAGCCGCTCCCACGCCTATGGCTGGGAGGCCGAGCAGGCCGTGGAGGGAGCGCGCGAGCAGATCGCCCGGCTGGTGAATGCCGACCCGAAGGAGATCGTGTGGACCTCGGGCGCGACGGAATCGAACAACCTCGCCATCAAGGGCGCAGCGCACTTCTACCAGAGCAAGGGCAAGCACCTCGTCACCGTGAAGACCGAGCACAAGGCGGTACTCGATACCATGCGCGAACTGGAGCGCGTGGGCTTCGAGGCGACCTATCTCGATCCCGAGGAAAATGGCCTGGTCGACCTGGAGAAGTTCAAGGCCGCGCTGCGGCCCGACACCATCCTCGCCTCGGTCATGCTGGTGAACAACGAGATCGGCGTGATCCAGCCAATCACCGAGATCGGCGAGATCTGCCGCGGCAAGGGCGTGCTGCTGCACGTCGATGCGGCGCAGGCCACCGGCAAGGTGGTAATCGACCTGGCGAAGCAGAAGATCGACCTCATGTCCTTCTCTGCGCACAAAACCTACGGCCCGAAGGGCATCGGCGCGCTCTATGTGCGCCGCAAGCCGCGCATACGCCTGGAGGCGCAGATGCACGGCGGCGGCCACGAGCGCGGGCTGCGCTCCGGCACGCTGGCGACGCACCAGATCGTCGGCATGGGCGAGGCCTTCCGCATCGCCCGCGAGGAGATGGCCACCGAGAACGAGCGCATCCGCATGCTGCGCGACAAGCTCTGGAACGGCCTCTCCGACATCGAGCAGGTGTTCCTCAACGGCGACCTGGAGCAGCGCGTGCCCCACAACCTCAACGTCAGCTTCGCCTTCGTCGAGGGCGAGTCGCTCATGATGGCGATCAAGGACGTGGCGGTGTCCTCCGGCTCCGCCTGCACCTCGGCCAGCCTGGAGCCCTCGTATGTGCTGCGCGCGCTGGGGCGGGTGGACGAGCTGGCTCACAGCTCGATCCGCTTCACCATCGGCCGTTTTACCACGGAAGAGGAAATCGACTATACGATCGCGCTCCTGCACCGGCAGATCGGCAAGCTGCGCGAGATGTCGCCGCTGTGGGACATGTACAAGGAAGGCATCGACCTGAACACCGTCCAGTGGGCGGCGCATTGATTTGAAGGAGCGGCAATATGGCTTATAGCGACAAGGTTCTCGACCACTACGAACATCCGCGCAACGTGGGCACCTTCGGCAAGGACGACGGGGACGTCGGCACCGGCATGGTGGGCGCGCCCGCCTGCGGCGACGTGATGAAGCTGCAGATCAAGGTGAACAAGGAGGGCGTCATCGAGGACGCCAAGTTCAAGACCTACGGCTGCGGCTCGGCCATCGCCTCCAGCTCGCTCGTCACGGAGTGGGTCAAGGGCAAGACCCTGGATCAGGCGCTGGAGATCAAGAATACGCAGATCGCCGAGGAACTCGCGCTGCCCCCGGTTAAAATCCACTGCTCGATCCTGGCCGAGGATGCCATCAAGGCAGCGGTCGCGGACTACAAGCAGAAGCATGGCGCGGAAGAAAGCGGAGAGCGCAAACCGGCGCAAGCCGTAAATGCATGAGGTGAAGAAATGGCAGTCACGCTGACGGAAAAGGCGGCAAAGCACGTTACCAATTTCATTGCCAAGCGCGGCAAGGGTGTCGGCGTGCGGCTCGGCGTCAAGACTTCGGGCTGTTCGGGCATGTCCTACAAGCTGGAGTTTGCCGACGAGGCGAACCCGGAGGACATCGTCTTCGAGAGCCACGGCGTCAAGGTTCTGGTCGATCCGAAAAGCCTGCCCTACATCGACGGCACCGAGCTGGATTTCGCGCGCGAGGGGCTGAACGAGGGCTTCAGGTTCAACAACCCGAACGTGAAGGACGCCTGCGGCTGCGGCGAGAGCTTCAACGTATAACAACGAACCGGCCGCGGATTACGCGGATGAACGCGGATCAATCGAGGAAATCCGCACCCATCCGCGCAATCCGCGGCATGCTTTTTCATGAACCCTGATTTCACCCAGGATTTCTTTGCCCTGTTCGGACTGCCGCGCGCATTCCGCATCGACCTCGCCTTGCTGGACAAGGCCTACCACGGCCTCCAGTCGAAGGTTCATCCCGACCGCCACGCCCATCTGCCCGAGACGGAGCGCCGGCTTTCCATGCAGTGGGCGACACAGGTCAATGAGGCTTATCGCACGCTGAAGAACCCGCTGCAGCGCGCCCGCTACCTGCTGCTTTTGAACGGCGTCGATACTGAGCACGAGAGCAATACATCCATGCCGGCCGCCTTCCTCATGGAACAGATGGAATGGCGCGAAGCGGTGGCCGAGGCGCGCGCAGCGGGCGACCACCATGAGCTGGAAAAGCTCATGCTGCGGCTGCAGCACCAGTCGTCGGACATCCGCGGCGAGATCGAGCGAGACCTCGACGAGAAGAAGAATTACACTGCGGCAGCCGACGCCCTGCGCCGGCTGATGTTCATCGAAAAGCTGGAACGCGAAATCGACGAAGCGCTGGAAGCGCTCGAGTCGTAGGGGCTACATGGCACTCCTGCAATTATCCGAACCTGGCCAGTCCGCTGCGCCGCACCAGCACAGGCTGGCGGTGGGCATCGACCTGGGCACGACCAACTCGCTGGTCGCCACCGTGCGCAACAGCATCGCGGTGGTGCTGAGCGACGAGCACGGCCGTTCCCTCCTCCCTTCGATCGTGCGCTACAAGGCCGACGGTTCGATCGACGTGGGTTCTCCGGCGCAGGGGGCGCAGGCCCTCGACCCGCGCAATACCATCGTCTCGGCCAAGCGCTTCATGGGCCGCGGCCTGAAGGACGTGGCCCACATCGAGTCGATGCCCTATGATTTTCTCGACGCCGAGGGCATGGTGCGCCTGCGCACCGTGGCCGGAGTGAAGAGCCCGGTCGAAGTGTCGGCCGAGATCCTCAAGGTGCTGCGCGCTCGTGCCGAGGCCAGCCTCGGCGGCGAGCTGGTCGGCGCCGTCATCACTGTGCCGGCCTACTTTGACGATGCGCAACGCCAGGCCACCAAGGACGCGGCCAGGCTGGCCGGCATCAACGTGCTGCGCTTGCTCAACGAACCGACCGCAGCGGCCATCGCCTACGGCCTGGACAATGCCTCGGAAGGCGTCTACGCAGTGTACGACCTCGGCGGCGGCACCTTCGACATCTCCATTCTCAAGCTCTCGCGCGGCGTGTTCGAGGTGCTGGCGACCAACGGCGACGCGGCGCTGGGCGGCGACGACTTCGACCAGCGCGTCTATTGCTGGATACTCGACAATGCCCGCATCGGCTTCCCCAGCATCGAGGACACGCGGCGACTGCTGCTCAAGGCGCGCGAGGCCAAGGAGATGCTGACCTCCCATGACGAAACGCCGATCAACGCGGTTCTGGGCTCCGGCGAGCAGGTCAATCTGACGCTCGGCATCGATGCTTTTGCCGAGATCACGAAAACCCTCGTCTCCAAGACCCTGGCGCCGACGCGCAAGGCGCTGCGCGACGCCGGCCTGACGGTGGATGACATCAAGGGCGTGGTGATGGTCGGCGGCGCCACGCGCATGCCGCAGATCCAGCATGCGGTCGGCGAGTTCTTCAAACAGGAACCGCTGACCAACCTGGACCCGGACAAGGTGGTGGCGCTGGGCGCCGCCATGCAGGCCAACGTGCTGGCCGGCAACCGCACTTTCTCCGACGAATGGCTGCTGCTCGACGTCATCCCGCTCTCGCTGGGCCTGGAGACGATGGGCGGCCTGACGGAGAAGGTCATCCCGCGCAACGCCACCATTCCCATTGCCAAGGCGCAGGATTTCACGACGTTCAAGGACGGCCAGACGGCCATGAGCTTCCATGTAGTGCAGGGCGAGCGCGAACTGGTTGCGGACTGCCGTTCGCTGGCGCGCTTCGAGTTGCGCGGCATCCCGCCCATGGTGGCGGGCGCGGCGCGCATTCGCGTCACCTTCCAGGTCGATGCCGACGGCCTGCTGTCGGTTTCGGCGCGGGAGATGAATTCCGGCGTGGAGGCTTCCATCACCGTCAAGCCGTCGTACGGCCTCTCCGACGATGAAATCGCCGGCATGCTGAGCGATTCGATGCAGCATGCCGGCGACGACATGCAGGCGCGCAGCCTGCGCGAGCAGCAGGTCGAGGCGAAGCGCCTGATCGAGGCGACCGAGGCGGCTCTGGAGGAGGACGGCATGCTCCTCGCAGCCGGGGAACGCGCCGCCATAGACGAAGAGATCGCGGCATTGCGCAAGCGCATCGAGGGAAGCGACCATCGCGCCATCAAGGTCGGCATCGATTCGCTCAATGCCGCCACGCAGGACTTCGCCGCCCGGCGCATGGACAAGAGCATCAAGCGCGCCCTGACCGGTCACAAGGTAATCGAACTGAAAATATGACCCAGATCATCGTCCTGCCCCATGTCGAACTGTGCCCCGAGGGCGCGGTGCTCGACGTCAAGCCCGGCACCTCGATCTGCGACGGCCTGTTGCAGAACGATATCGAGATCGAGCACGCCTGCGAGAAATCCTGCGCCTGCACCACCTGCCATGTCATCGTCCGCGAGGGCTTCGAGGCACTGGCCGAGGCCGACGAGAAGGAGGAGGATCTGCTCGACAAGGCCTGGGGCCTGGAGCCGAACTCGCGCCTGTCCTGCCAGGCGCTTGTCACTGAAACGCCGCTGGTGATCGAGATTCCCAAATACACTATCAACATGGTAAGCGAGGGACACAAGAAATGAGATGGACTGATATCAACGATATCGCCATCGAACTGGCGGAACGCCACCCCGACGTGGACCCGATGAAGGTGAATTTCGTCGATCTGATGAACTGGGTGAAGGCGCTGCCCGGCTTCGACGACGACCCGCATCATTGCGGGGAAAAGATCCTCGAGGCGATCCAGATGGCCTGGATCGACGAAGCGTCGTGAACCGCGACGACGGCGGACTGCAGCGCAACGTGCTCGGCGGCCCGCTGGGCATCTGCAGCGAGAAGCCGGTGACGGGATTCTTCCGCACCGGCTGCTGCGACACCGCGCCGCAGGACATCGGCCGCCACACCGTCTGCATCCTCGCCACCGAGGAATTCCTGGCCTTTTCGAAGAGCCGCGGCAACGACCTGTCGACGCCGGCACCGGAGTACGGCTTCCCCGGCCTCAAGCCGGGCGACCGCTGGTGCCTGTGCGCGGCGCGCTGGCTGGAGGCCCTGCAGGCCGGCAAGGCACCCGCAGTGGTGCTCAATGCCACCAACGAGGCGACCCTCGGCATCGTTTCTCTGGCGGATCTCAAGCGCCACGCCGTCGACCTGCACTGACGGCGGATTGTCTCAAAACAAGGTCCTTCAGACATTTCTGTGGGTAGGTAGTACGCTTTCGCGCATGGTCTTCAAGGGGGACATGCGATGGACAGCGTGGAGTTGTACCGGCAACTGCTGTACCGGCTCGGACTGTTTGG
>PNJM01000103.1 GCA_013821865.1 Rhodocyclaceae bacterium | reverse complement strand
CTATCTTGCCGTCCAGCCCAGGTCCATCGTCAGCGCCGCGCCGGTGATGGCGCCGGCGGCCGGGGAGCACAGGTAAGCGACGAAATCCGCCACTTCCGACGGCTCGATCAGCCGCTTCACCGCCGCCGGCTCGAGCATGATTTTCTCGATCACTTCGGCTTCGGGAATGCCGCGCGTCCGCGCCTGGTCCGCGATCTGGCTGTCCACCAGCGGCGTGCGCACGTAAGCCGGGCAGATGGCGTTGGCGGTGATGCCGAACGCCCCGCCCTCCAGCGCCGCGGTGCGCGTCAGGCCGATCAGGCCGTGCTTGGCCGCAATGTAGCCCGCCTTGTGCGGCGAGGCGATCAGGCCGTGGATGGAGGAAATGTTCACCACCCGGCCCCATCTCTGCTTCTTCATCGCCGGCCAGCAGTAGCGGGTGAGCAGGAAGGGTGCCGTCAGCATCACCGCCTGCATCTTCTCCCACATGTCCTCGGGGAAGTCCTCGATGGGCGAAACGTGCTGGAAGCCGGCGTTGTTCACCAGGATGTGCACCGTGCCGTAGCGCGCCACCGCCGCGTCGATGAGCGCCTTGCAATCCTCGCGCCTGGCCGAATCGCCGCGCACGAACAGGCCGCCGATGGCCCCGGCCACCGCGGCGCCCTTCTCGCTGATATCGGCCACCACCACCTGCGCGCCGTCGGCCGACAGCCGCTCGGCGATGGCCTTGCCCAGACCGCTCGCCGCGCCCGTCACCACAGCCACCTTTCCCAGAAGATCGGGTTGAGTCATTTGTCTCCACTCCTTGTTGCAATGATCATTGCTGCCTCCGGCTCATGACGGCCTGCACCAGCTCGGCCACCGAGCGCACGCCCATCTTCTCCATGATGCGGGCGCGATGCACCTCGACCGTCTTGATGCTGATGTTGAGCGCGTCGGCGATCTGCTTGTTCAGCTTGCCGGCGATGACGAGCTCCATCACCTCCCGCTCGCGGCCGGTGATGCTTTCCAGCCGCCTCGCCACCGCCGCCTCCTGCCGGCGCCTGTCGCGGTCCTCGCGGTCGCGCTCCAGGCACTGCCTGATCAGCCGCAGCATGTCCTGGTCGCCGAACGGCTTCTCGATGAAATCGACGGCGCCCTTCTTCAGGGCCGCCACCGCCATGGGGACATCGCCGTGGCCGGTGATGAAGACCACCGGCAGCGTGCAATGCCGGGCATTCAGGCGCTCGTAGAGTTCCAGCCCGCTCATGCCGGGCATGCGCACGTCGAGCACCAGGCAGCCTGCCATGTCGTCCCGGCATGCGGTGAGGAAAGCCTCGGCGGAATCGTAGGCCGTGACGTCGAACCCCTGGGATTCGACCAGCCATGCCAGCGAATCGCGCATGGCTTCGTCGTCGTCGACGATATAAACGCGCTGTTCCGTCATGGTTCCCTCCCGGTTGCCCTCTCCCCGCGCGAAGCCTCTCCTCCGGATCGGATAGGAAGTGTAAACCGAAAGACGCTGCCGCCCCCGGGATTGGGCTGGGCCCACAGGCGGCCGCCGTGATACTCGATGATGGAACGGCAGATGTTGAGCCCCATGCCCATGCCTTCCGGCTTGGTCGTGAAGAAGGGCACGAAGAGCTGCTCCGCGTTCCCGGCGTCGATGCCGGTGCCGCGGTCCGCCACGGCGACGCCGACCGTCCGCTCGCCGTCCGGCTTCGCCGTGACAGTCAGTTCGCGCTCGAAGGAGCGCGCCTGCTGCATGGCTTCGATGCCGTTCTTGACCAGATTGAGCACCACCTGCTCGATCATGATCCTGTCGGCGAACACCGGCGGCAGGTCGGCGGGAATGTCGACGCGGATGGCGACGCCCGCCTTGCGCGCATCGATCTCGGCAAAGCCGACCGCATCATCGACGATCTCCGCCAGCACCACCGGGGCGCGGTTGGGCTCGCTCTTCTTCACGAACTCGCGCATGCGCCGGATGATCTTGCCGGCGCGCTCGGCCTGCGCGCTGGCCTTCTGCATGGCGGTGAGGATGTCCTCGCGCCGGTATTCGCCCGAAGCGAGGCGATTGACGCAGCCCATGCAATAGTTGGCGATGGCCGAGAGCGGCTGGTTCAGCTCGTGCGCCAGCGAGGAGGCCATCTCGCCCATGGTGATGAGGCGCGAGGTCTGCTCCAGGCGCTCCTGGTGCTGCAGGGCCGCTTCCTCCATGCGCTTGCGGTCGGTGATGTCGGTGGCGATTTCCATGCGCACGACGCGGCCGTCGACCCAGCGGATGGCGCGGTCGCGCAGGTGGTGCCAGCGGCCGGAAAGCGCATGCTGGATTTCGCCGTCGAAGATCTCGCGCGGCAGCTGCTCCAGGCTCAGGCGGCGCGGATCCGCGCCGAAGTCGCCGCGCTCCGGACAGCAGGCGCGGGTGACCTGCCAGCAGTTCCTGCCGACGGCGTCGAAGCCGTAGAGATTCTTGAAGGCGCGGTTGGCATAGAGGATCTCGTCCGTCGCCACGTCGGCGACGTATACCGCCGTGTCCAGCCCGTCGAGCACGGCGACGAAGCGCTCGTGGGCGGCCTCCAGCTCGGCGCGGGCGCGCTTCGGTTCGGTGATGTCGTTCATCGAGGCCATCCAGCCGAGCTGCCTGCCCGAGCTGTCGATCAGCGGCGAGATGTACATGCGCACGTCGAAGCGCTCGCCGTCGCGGCGCTGGATGCGCATCTCGAAGCCGCCGGCGGGCGCCTGTCCGGCCAGGGTCAGATCGAGGTCGCGCTGCAGGCTGGCCGCCGCCTCGGGCGGCCAGTAGGGGAACGGCGGCTTGATGCCGATCAGTTCCTGCTCGCTCCAGCCGATCATGCGGCAGAACGCCGGGTTGACGAAAATGATCCGTCCTTCCAGGTCGATGGCGCGGAGGCCGGTGACCAGGGACTCCCCCATCGCCTTGCGAAAGGCGTAGGCGCTCTTCAGCTTTTCCTCGTCCTCGCGGCGGCCGGTGATGTCGTGGGCGACGGCATAGAGCAGCTGCTCCTCGAGTACAGGGTTGAGGCTCCAGAGCAGCCAGAGATAGCGGCCGTCGGCGCTGCGGCAGCGGTTCTCGAAGCTCGCCGGCTCCCCCGCCGCCAGGCGCCGCAGCGCGCCCACCGTCGCAGCCGTGTCGTCGGGGTGCACGAAATCCAGCAGCGGCCGGCCGACCAGTGCCGCCGACGCATGGCCGAGTATCCGCTCGAAGGCCGGATTGACGCGGCGGAACGTACCGTCCAGGCTGACGATGCCGAGCATGTCGAGCGACAGGTTGAAGAGGCGGTCGCGCTCCTTCTCCACCTGGACGCGGCGCTGGAAGTGCGTGCGCAGCGCCCACAGGCTCCAGACCACGACGAGGGTGAGGCCGACGATGAGCAGCGCCGGCACGAAGCGCGCCAGGCCGGAGTCGGAGCGGAACGCCACGGCGCGCAGCATGACGCCGTTGCCCGGCGGGTCGAGGTCGATGGCGTAGCTGATCGATTCGTCGGCCGGCGTCACCGTGGAATTGACGGCCAGCATGCGGCCGTCCGCGCCGATGATGCTGAGGCGGTACTTGTCGGCGAACCAGCCGGGCACGAGATGGCGCACCATGCCCTCCACCGAGTACACGCCGACGATGGCGCCGAGATAGGCGCGGCCGCGCTGCACCGGAACATAGAGCTCGACGGTCGCCGTGCCGCGATGGTTGACGTAGGCCTCGCCGTAAGTCGGCCGGCCGGATTCGTGGGCGCGGATGAAGACCTGCGGCTGGGGGCCGGCGAGGGCTTCCCCGGCGATCCACTCGGTGGTTTCGAAGGGCGCCGTCCAGCGGATGATGTGCCCGGCATCCACCCAGACGATGCTGGCCAGTTCCGGATTGTTGGCGATGTACTGCGTGGCGCGCACCTGGAAGCCGCCGCGGTCCAGCGTGCCCTCGGCCAGCTCGCGCGACAGCTGCACAAGGTGGTCCTGCGCGCCCTGCATGTGCAGGCGCATGGTCTGCTCGGCCCAGCGCACGTCCCGCCCCAGGGCGTCGTTCTGCAGGTCCGACTCGCGCTTCTGCAGGCCCCAGACGAGCGCCAGCATGGCCACGGCGAAAAGGCCGACGGCGAAATAAGGTGCGTTCCAGAACCAGTTGCGCTGGCTCGCGATCGGGGCATCGGAAGTCATGCTCGGAGAAATGCGGCGGATCACCTGATCGGCAGAATGGCACCCCATATTGTTGCATGCTCTTGGGGTTTACCCTGATTTGTTCCCCTTCCGGCCGCGGCTACCCTGCCTCTCATGACGAACCGGGGATGGCGATGAGACTTGCGTCCGGATTGGCGGCGGCCGCGCTCGCCGCCATGCTTTCCGCCGCCGCGGCCGCCGTCGAGCCGGTCCGCATCGGCGTCTCCGGACCGTTCACCGGCGGCTCCAGCCCGATGGGCATCTCCATGCGCGACGGCATCCGCCTCGCCGCCGCCGAGATCAACGCGAAAGGCGGCGTGCTCGGGCGCCCGATTCAGCTCGTCGAGCGCGACGACGAGGCGCGCAACGAGCGCGGCGCCCAGATCGCCCAGGAACTCATCAACAAGGAAAAAGTCGTCGCCGGCCTGGGCATCGTCAACACCGGCGTCGCGCTCGCCAGCCAGCGCTACTACCAGGAGGCGCGCATCCCGATGATCACCTCGGTCGCCACCGGCTCGATCATCACCCGCCAGTTCCTGCCGCCGCGGCATCCGGACAACTACATCTTCCGCGTCTCCGCCAGCGATACCATCCAGGCAGCCATGATCGTCGAGGAGGCGGTCGAGCGCCGCAAACTGAGGAAAGTGGCCATCCTGGCCGATTCCACCAACTATGGCCAGCTCGGCCGCGAGGACCTGGAGCACGTGCTGGAAAAGAAGGGCATCAGGCCGGTAGCGGTGGAGAAGTTCAACATTGGCGATATCGACTTGACGCGCCAGCTCCTGCGCGCCCGCAACGCCGGCGCCGAGGCCGTGCTCACCTACGGCATCGGCCCCGAACTGGCACAGATCGCCAACGGCATGGTCAAGCTCGGCTGGCAGGTGCCGCTCATCGGCAGCTGGCCCCTCTCCATGTCCAGCTTCATCGACAACGCCGGCCCCAACGGCGAAGGCGCGCGCATGCCGCAGACCTTCATCCAGGAACCGACCACGCCGAGGCGCCGCGCCTTCATCGAGGCCTGGCAGAAGGTTCGCCGCGGCGAGCGCATGCCCGTGCCGCCGGCCGCGGCGCAGGGATACGACTCCATGCATCTGCTGGCTGCCGCCATCAACCAGGCCGGAACGATGCACGGCCCGAGGGTGCGCGAGGCGCTGGAGAATCTGAAGGAAAAGGTCGAGGGCGTCATCATGACCTACGACCGTCCCTTCTCCCGCGCCGACCACGAAGCCATCCGCGGCACGGGACAGGTGGTGATGGGCGAAGTGCGCGGCGGCCGCGTGGTATACGCCTACGAAGAGGACAAGAAGAAAGCGGCGAAATAACCCTTCCGCCGCTTACCGGTGGCCACCGGCGTGGCTATCACCACCACCTTCGCCAAAGTCGCCGTGCTGCACGACACCAAGCCCTACGGCGCGCAGGGGCCGCCATCGTCGGCCGCCCCGAAGGCGCCGGGAAGGTTTTTCCCGTATTGCACTATCCGGTTTTTTGTTTTACCATGTGAAAAGCTTCCCCCCGCACGCTACGCCGTACTAGAGTAGAAGCAAAGGCCGCCACACGCGGCGACACGCTGTGCTGCTTCTCACGAGGAGACAACGCCATGTCAGCAATGCCGAACAGCCTTCTGCCGTCCGATCCGGACACGCAGGAAACCCAGGAATGGCTCGACGCCCTCGAGGCGGTCATCGAACAGGAGGGGCCTGAGCGCGCCCATTACCTGATCGAACGGCTGGTCGAACTCGCCCGCCGCACCGGCATCAACCTGCCCTACAAGGCCACCACCGCCTACATCAATACGATTCCGCCCGGCAAGGAAATACCCTCGCCCGGCAACCATGAGCTCGAGCAGAAGATCCGCAACTACGTGCGCTGGAACGCGCTGGCGATGGTGCTGCGCGCCAACAAGGGCGACTCCAACCTCGGCGGCCACATCGCCAGCTTCGCTTCCGCCGCGACGCTCTACGACGTCGGCTACAATCACTTCTGGCATTCGCCCTCGGAGAATCACGGCGGCGACATGGTCTTCGTCCAGGGCCATTCCGGCCCGGGCGTCTACGCGCGCGCCTTCATGCTCGGCCGGTTGACCGAAGACCAGATGAACAACTTCCGCCGCGAGGTGGACGGCAAGGGCCTCTCCTCCTACCCGCACCCGTGGCTGATGCCCGACTTCTGGCAGTTCCCGACGGTGTCGATGGGCCTCGGCCCCCTGCAGGCGATCTACCAGGCGCGCTTCATGAAATACATGAACGACCGCGGCATCGCCAGTACCGACAACCGCAAGGTGTGGGCCTTCATGGGCGACGGCGAGATGGACGAGCCGGAATCCATGGGTGCCATCGGCCTCGCGGGACGCGAGAATCTCGACAATCTGATCTTCGTCATCAACTGCAACCTGCAGCGCCTCGACGGCCCGGTGCGCGGCAACGGCAAGATCATCCAGGAACTGGAGGCCGACTTCCGCGGCGCCGGCTGGAACGTCATCAAGGTGATCTGGGGCAGCTACTGGGATCCGCTGCTGGCGATGGACAAGCACGGCCTGCTGCAAAAGCGCATGGAGGAGTGCGTCGACGGCGACTACCAGACCTTCAAGTCGAAGGACGGCGCCTACGTGCGCGAGCACTTCTTCAACACGCCGGAGCTGAAGGCGATGGTCGCCAACTGGTCCGACGACGACATCTGGCGCCTCAACCGCGGCGGCCACGATCCGCACAAGGTCTATGCCGCCTACGCCGCAGCGGTGGCCCACCGCGGCCAGCCGACCGTGCTCCTGACCAAGACCATCAAGGGCTACGGCATGGGCGAGGCGGGCGAGGCGCAGAACATCACCCACCAGCAGAAGAAGATGGGCACCACCTCGCTGCGCGCCTTCCGCGACCGCTTCGCCCTGCCGCTTTCCGACGAGCAGGTGGACAAGCTGGAGTACATCAACCCGGGCGCCGGCTCGCCGGAGATCGAGTACATGCGCGAGCGGCGCATGGCGCTGGGCGGCTACCTGCCGCAGCGCCGGCGGAAGGCCGAACCGCTGGAGATCCCTGCGCTGTCCGCCTTCGAGGCCCAGTTGAAGGCCTCCGGCGAGGGGCGCGAGTTCTCGACGACCATGGCCTTCGTGCGCCTGCTCAATACCCTGGTCAAGGACAAGAAAATCGGCCGGCACGTCGTGCCGATCGTCGCCGACGAATCGCGCACCTTCGGCATGGAAGGCATGTTCCGCCAGCTTGGCATCTGGTCCTCGGTGGGGCAGAACTACACGCCGCAGGACGCCGACCAACTGATGTTCTACAAGGAATCGAAGGACGGCCAGATCCTGCAGGAAGGCATCACCGAATCCGGCGCCATGGCCTCGTGGATCGCCGCGGCGACCTCCTACAGCACGCACGGCGTGCAGATGATGCCGTTCTTCATCTACTACTCGATGTTCGGCTTCCAGCGCTTCGGCGACCTGGCCTGGGCGGCCGGCGACCAGCGCGCCCGCGGCTTCCTGCTCGGCGGCACCTCGGGCCGCACGACGCTCAACGGCGAGGGCCTGCAGCACGAGGACGGGCATTCGCACATCCAGTCCGCGCTGATCCCCAACTGCATCTCGTACGACCCGACCTTCTCCTACGAGGTGGCGGTGATCCTGCAGGACGGCCTGCGCCGCATGTACCGGGAGCAGGAGGACGTCTTCTACTACCTCACCCTGCTCAACGAGAACTACGAGCATCCGGCCCTGCCGGAAGGCGCCGAGCAGGACATCCTCAAGGGCATGTACCTCTTCCGGAAGGGCCCCGCCGGCAACGGCCCGCGCGTGCAGCTGCTCGGCTCCGGCGCCATTCTGCGCGAAGTGATATCCGGCGCGGAACTGCTGAAGAAGGACTGGGGGGTGGAAGCCGACATCTGGAGTTGCCCGAGCTTCACGGAACTGGCGCGCGACGGCCAGGCCATGGCGCGCCTGAACCTGCTGCACCCGGCCGACAAGCCGAAGCTCTCGCACGTCGAGCAATGCCTGAAGGACACGCGCGGCCCGATCGTCGCCTCGACCGACTACGTGCGCGCCTTCGCCGAGCAGATCCGGCCTTTCGTGCCGCGCCGCTACGTGGCGCTGGGCACCGACGGCTTCGGCCGCTCCGACACGCGCGAGAAATTGCGCCAGTTCTTCGAGGTCGACCGCCATTACGTAACGGTGGCGGCGCTGAAGGCACTGGCCGACGAGGGGCAGCTCGACAAGGCCAAGGTGAAGGAGGCGATCGCGAAGTACGGCCTCGACCCGAACAAGCCCAACCCGACGACCGTCTGAGGAAACCCAACATGAGCCAGATCATCGAAGTCAGGG